>JAYVQZ010000061.1:0-11644 GCA_043776735.1 Deltaproteobacteria bacterium
CAAATCATGTTTCGTTAGCAGGCGGTGGAAGGTACTGGATGATAATCCAAGCTTTTGCGCAGCGTGACGTTGAGAAAGCGAGCTCTGCAGAGCTTCTAGAATGAGTTCCCGAGTTATTTCATCCGCATTTTGTCGGATGCTGGAGACCGGGCTTGGGTTTCCAAAGCCCGTGTGATTTACAAAGAATTTAGCGTCCAAGTCGTCTGGGCCAATCGAATTTCCGGAAACCGTAGCGCAGAGCTGCTCAATAGTGTTTTCGAGCTCTCGAATGTTGCCAGGCCAAGGATACCGACGAAGGTAGTCGATAGCTTTAGATTCAAGCACTTTCTCAGGCGTTCCCGGTTTCGTGGCACGAGCGACGAAATATAACAGAAGCGGAAGGATATCTTCCTTTCGATCCCTCAGCGGCGGGATCTCTATTCTCAGCACGTTCAGGCGATAATAAAGGTCTAACAAAAAGTCGCCGCTTTTAATGAGTGATTGGAGATTGGGCTTGGATGCGACGACCAATCGGAAGTGGACGGGAGATTCCTTGGTGCTTCCTACCGGGCGAACCGTCTTTTCTTGCAGCACGCGCAGTAACTTCTGCTGAGCCTTTATGCTCAGGGTGTGGATTTCATCTAGGAAGACTGTCCCTCTGCCGACCTCTTCAAAGACCCCTTTCTTATCTCGGGTTGCGCCTGTGAAAGAGTCTTTCTCAATTCCGAAGAGCTCGGACTCCATCAGAGTGGCTTCGCCGTTGTAACTGGCGCAGTTCACTGCACGAAATGGGTAGCGATTGCCTTCGTGGAGTGATCGCGCGATTTTCTCTTTCCCAGTTCCGGATTCGCCCAAGATGAGAACTGTATTTGTCTCTGCTCGGTATTTCTTAACAAGGCTGGCAACCGTAGCAAGTTCTGCAGAAGATCCAATGAGCCCAATTGACCCGATTTCCTTCTCACTATCACTTATGGGTAGCGTTCCGTTTACCCGGCGGTTGTCGCGGTACAAATCGCACCACTTCTTCACGATCTCCAAGAACTGGATTTCCTTCGTTCCCTTATCTACAAACTCTACTGCGCCAGCCTTCCAGCTGTTTGCAATGGCGTCTCTAGAAAGATCATTGGAGTAAATAATGATGAACTGTTCAGGCCGAGTACTTAAAATTTCTTTGGCAACGTCAGAACCGTCTTGGCGATCCAAGACGTAATCTAAAATCACCAGCGCGTACTGATTGGCTGGATTGGCAAGCAAACGGCGAGCTTTCGCTCCTGATTCTGCGGTATCAACCTCATAGCCAGCCTTCTCCAGAAACCTTTTCGTTAGTTCCAGGAATAGGGCGTGGTCATCAACCAAGAGTAAGCGAGCTGACATCTAAACTCCTTATGCGAACCTTTCGTTGGCATTCGCGAAAGTCGTATAGAGCAAGGAGCGATCCAGATCGTGTTGGCACCATCATACAACCGCAGCAACTAATTGATTAGACAGTCGTAGTCGTTGCGGGACTCCTTTTCTAAAAGCCATTTTCTTAGCGAAAAAAAGGCCTTGCTACTGTCCCGCGTGAAACAGTTGGAACAGTTAGAAACGACGACGGTCCATGTAAGCTCTCAATGCCGTGGACCTTTTCCAACTTCGCCGTGTCTCGTGGAGACGGAACAATAAAGGCTCAAAATAGTGCCGGAAACTGGCATAAACACGCCGTTTTGAAGGGAATTCGCTCTACTGTCCCACGCGGGACAGTACCCATATTTAAATCGCGGATAGCGCCCTAACTGTTCCGCTGTCCCAGTGTCCCGGTTTGCGAACACAATCTAACTCCCTGGATTTTAATTTGATCTCCGAAATAATTGTTCCACGCGGGACAGTAGTGAAGCGTCTTCTTCCGCACACTCGTTTGTAAAACCGAACAACTTCGGATCGTTAAGGACCCCATGCCAACTGGCACGAGAAGTGAAATGTCGCTTACTCAAATCAAACGCAACGGAGGGTTCGATGGAAAAGTTTCTGTATCGCAAACTCAAATACAATTTTTTCGATTGGTGTTCGTTCTTAAGTCTCAACGAATGCGTATCGAACCCCGCTCTCATTAAGGCCATCGAGCGAGTGGAACGTCTGCTCATCGAAGCTGCGGAGTGAAAAATGAAAAGGGGAAAAGAAATGTTCGAAGCAATTGAAATGCACGTGGAGAAAATGCTCGCAAAATGTTCGGCGAACGAGCGGAAACAGAATCTGTCGCTCACTAAGTATGAAGAGCGGATGCGCGAGATCCTGAACCGACTCCGTAAAGTCGTTTCCGGACATCAATCTGAATCGGCCAAACATTTGGAGGTGTTCGATGCGGAGATTTAAGTCTTTCGGCAACGGGCGGTACGATGAGCAAGACCAGAGGCCGCTCTTTCAAGCGCTGCAAATATATATCGTCGCCTTCGTTTGGGTGATTGTTCTCATTATTGTCTTTTCAACGCAGGGGTGCGCGGAAAAACCTAAGGAGGTCAGCCGACCGAAAAATGCTGAACTAAAAGATCTCGTGATTCAACAGCCGACAAAGATCTCGGCTTCGGATTTCCATGTGGTCAATCGCCTAATTTTCGCCAAAGGCGGGCGCTTGGAGACCGAAGGCGCCGATCTGCGAATCGAAGCCAATGAAATTATTTCCGATGATGGGATCATCGAATCGTTTAGCGCTGATAGTACTGCATTGCCGGGTAAGGTCGGGCGAAACGGCGGAAATATTAAAATCACCGCGAAGTCCGGCCGGGGAACTCTTTTCATCTACGGGCGCGGACAAAATGGTGGCGCCGGAGTTTCAGGTGCTGCCGGATTTACGGGGAAAACTGGGGCTGCAGGCGGAAACGCTTACGCAACTCATCTGAATGTAGATGTCGTCTGCGACTGCGACCGTCTCGCAAACGAAATTCGCCAAAGAATCAAAAATTCAGGGTTTGTCGAAGTGATCTTCGGTAACCAGCAATTATACATTCAGCATTTGGGGCACCGCTGCATACAGGAAACGGGCGACGGGCTTCCGGGTGAAGTTGGTGGGGCGGGTAGCCCCGGCGGGGATGGCGGTTGGGGTGGCGACTCCGCTCGCCTCTATGTCGAGTTAGAGAACCCTTCATCCCTCCAAATAAAAGCTTATCTCAACCCTGGACAGGGGGGCGCCGGGGGGACTGGCGGCCAGGGTGGGGAAGGCGGACGGGGCGGCGCACCCGGCAATCACAATCTCGACTACTTCGGGAATTGCCGGGGCGCTACCCAAGGTCCGAATGGGCCTCATGGAGAACGCGGTAAAGCTGGGCGAGGCCAGGTCCCGGGAAACACACATCCAATGTGCCTCAAGCTCGGATCCACGAGTGTCGGGGAATGCGAGAAATTTAACAAACCAAGGGGAGGAAACTAATGAATCGAATCGAAACCATGAGTCTAACTCTTCTGTGCTTGCTTGCCGTGGGGGCCTGCACTTCGCCTGAAATAGTCAGCGCGAACTCGGATCAGCCTCAGGGAAAGAATCAAAAACTCAAACGAGCTGAACGCGACTTTTTTGATCGCGGCGGTTCGTTCAAATAGGGGGAAAAAATGAGTAACCGAAAAATGCATCTCTTTCTGTTCGCCATCCTCTATTTCGCTGTTCCGGCCGTTGGCTATGCCACTGTCGAATCGACCTTAACCGGCATTCAGACTCGTCTCATCTCAACGGTGCTGCCTCTGGCGGCGATCCTGGGGCTCGTATTTGCGGGTTTTTCGTTCGTCGCCGGGTCGCCCAATGCGAAAGGACGTCTGATGCTCGCCATCAGCGGGGCGGTGATCGGATTCGGTGCTCCCAGCATCATGGAATTCATTCGGTCTTTGGTTCACTAGGGGATGGCATGCGAACCACAAGCGTCAGTAAGTGCCTAGACCGAAAGCTTGTCCTGTTCGGCTTTGAAGTGTTGGACTTAATAGCAGTCTTCTTGCTGCTTTCAGTACTCAATTTGGTATTTGGGCAGATGCCGCTCAAGTGGCTTTTTGTCTGGGCACCCTCTGTCACTCTGGCCTGCGTCCTTCGATGGGGAAAGAGGGGAAAGCCGGAAAAGTATTTGGTCCATTGGATTCGCTTTCAGATCAAACCCGGCGTCTATAGCGCTTTCCCTGAAGCGCCACACGCTAAATCGGTTCCTCGTTTGACGGAGAAGAAAAATGTCAGCAGCGCTCGTTGAAAAATTAGAAATTTGGGGTTTTGAATCGGGGTTCACCATCTTTACTGACGGTTCGCTGGGCTTCGGGCTGGAAACCAACGCTCTAGATGTTAGCTGTTGGGACGAGCAGGAGATCGATTCTATTGGCGCAAGCCTTACAAGCTTTGTAAACGGCCTCCCCGTGCATATTGATATTCAGTTTGTACTCACGGTGGGACGAGGGGACGGCTCACGAATCAGAGACCATCAGGCGCTTGAGATCTGTGCCGATCCCACGGTGAAATCACTTACTGAAACCAGGGCGAATCGCTTTCTCGCCCTTGAGGAAATTGGCCTAGTTCCCAAACATCGCCTTCAAATCTTCGTAAGGCGCGCTTTTTCAGAGCAGGCCCGATTAAAAGCTGGGCTTTTTTCAAAGAGTAGCCTCTACCCCCGAATGACTGAGGCCACCTTAGCCAGAGAGATTTCTGCCACGGGCCAGCTTCGAGACGACCTCACGCGCCAGATATCCAGCCTTGGATTAGAGGTAAAGCACCTTTCGGACCGGGATACCGCAGTTCTTGTCTACAACCAGTGGAATCCCACTAGGCCGATTGACCTAAAAAATTACGATCCGGAGGACGTTCGCGGTTCGCTGCTCTTCACTGATGTCTCAATCTCTGAGACCGGCTTCTCGTTGTCCGATATCCATTACCGCGTCTTATCGCTAAAGACTCTCCCAGATCAGACTTTCTCCGCTATGGCAAAAGCTCTTGGCACGCTTCCCTTCGACTCGCAGCTGTTTCTCTCTATTCACGTCCCCGACCAGCAGAAAGAATTGGAAAGCCTTCATATGAGTCGCCGCTTGGCGTTCTCGATGGCGCGCGGCAAGCAAACCGGCGTTTCGGACATTGAAAGCGAGGCAAAACTTCGCGATGTCGAGGAACTCGTTGGCGAAATGATAGCTCTTGGCGAGCGCGTGTTTCACGTAAGTTTGAATATCGTTCTTAAGGGTAAGTCAGACGAGGAGCTTCACGATCGGGTGACGCAAGCGCTCACCACAATTCGTGAGCTGGGTGGAGCCGAGGGGATGGAGGAGACGCTAGCGGCATTTGATATCTTCTGCGAGTTCTCGATCCCCCACGCGCGAAGTAAAGAGCGGCAAAAGCGCATGAAGACTTCGAATCTCATCGATTTCCTTCCCCTCTATGGACCGTGGGAAGGGCACAAAGACCCGAGAATTTTGCTTCGATCACTCCAGGGGAATCTACTCGGTATCGATCCCTTCGCGAAAGAGCTCTCGAACTACAACCAAATGATCACGGGAGGCTCGGGTAGCGGAAAGAGCTTCATGACCAACCTTTGTCTGCTGCAGATGCTCAAAGAGAATCCACGCATCTTCATCGTGGATATCGGCGGCTCCTACAAAAAACTCTGTGACAATCTCTCGGGTCAATACATTCCCTTTCATCTGAACGCCGGCATTTCCCTCAATCCGTTTGATCTAAATCTTGGCGAAACGCTGCCCTCCAGTCAGAAGATCAAGTTTCTGGTGGGACTTGTGGAGATGATGACCAAAGAAGACGAGATGGCCCACCTCGGAAAGTTGGAACGGGCCGAGATCGAGGAAGCAATTCAGAAAGTTTATGAGACCGTGAAGTCACCGCGCCTTTCAGATTTAAAGAACGCGCTACTTGCCCACCCCGAAACCTTGATCAAGCGATTCGGAAGAATCATGGCGCCATGGTGCGGGGAGAGTCCGTTTGGCAAAGTGGTTGATAAACCCACCACGATTGAGCTTACCCGCCCGATTGTATGTTTCGATCTTAAGGGCCTTGAGCTCTACCCCGATCTCCAAGCCGTCTGCCTTTACCTCATTACGGATTATGTGTGGCGCGAGGTTCAGCTTGAGCGCGGAAGAATGAAATTTCTCGTTCTTGATGAATGCTGGAAACTACTGGAAAGCGATTCTGGCGCATCATTCATAGGAGAGGTCTTTCGAACCTTCCGTAAATATTACGCCGGGGCTATTGCGATATCTCAAAACGTAGATGACTTCGCAAAAAGCAAGGTCGCTTCCGCCATCCTTTCCAACACCTCGATAAAATGGGTACTGAGCCAGAGGGGTGCGGACACCGCGCGACTCAAAGAAGTGTTGCAGCTCAATGATAATGAGATGTCTCTGGTAGCCCACCTTCACCAGGAGCGTGGCGTTTACTCGCAAGCGTTTTTGATGGCGGGAGAACAACATGCCGTCGTCGCCATCGAACCTACTCCACTTGAATACTGGATTGCCACCACCGACCCGAGAGACCTTTCGAAGTTCGAAGAGTTTCAGAAGGAATCCCCCACGCTTGCCCAGTTAGGGGTCTTACAGCTTCTTTCGAACAAATTTCCAAGAGGAGTCGTAGCGGCATGATTCTGAAAAAATACATTACTATTTTGTGTCTTGCCCTAGCCGTCTTAGTGGGAAGCCCGAGACAGGCGAAGGCCGATCTCTTCGGCGGTGACGTGGCGGTTCTTTCCCAGATTCTGGTTCAGGCTATCTCGCAGCTAGCGAAGCTCCGTGAAATGCTTTCCACGGCAAATAATCAACTCGAACTCATTCGGCAGATCAACCAAGGGATTAACGATTCGCTCACACTCCTAAAAACTATCGATCCCAATCTAGATCCGGGGATCTACAAGGAGTGGACCAGCGTTAACGACTCCCTGAAAAGGCTCACCGATATTTATGGAGTCGTCCCGGATTCTCCAGAGTCTCGCGTTCAGAAAGATACCGATCAGGGAATTGCGGAAGCGGTCACTTTCAATAACTCATTTTATAAATACAGCGCGGCGTACGACGTCGTCGGTGAACGAATCAAAGAGTCGTCCCATTCCGTATCCCCAGGCGGCGCGCAGAAACTTACGGCGCAGGCGCTTGGGATCATTATCCAGGTCTTGAACCAACATCTTCGCGCCCAGTCTACGGGACTGAAACTCCAGGCCCAACAACTTGCTCTCGAAAATCGCAAGGAGAAGGCGGAGACAAAACAATACGTCGAAAGCACGGAAAATCTCCGTTCTGCGATGAAAGCTGAAAAAGTTCGTTTTGAATTACCGAGGTTTTGAATGCTCGACCTAGCTTGGATATCGAAAGAGGCGGTTCAGATTCACGCCTATTTTGAATCTCTTTTCTACCTATTGGTATCCGTCTTTCTGCTCGTGGGCGTACTTATCGAATACTTTCGGCTTCCTTTGGGGATTACCCCTTCAGTGGGTCCGCTGGTGGGAAGAGTCTTCATTGCGGCGATACTACTGCACACCTATCCGGAGGTCTCAAGTCTTATCGCTGATGTGACTGACGGGGTGTCTAAACACCTTGGCGAGTTTCACCAAATGAAGCTGGTCTTAGATCGAATGGGAGAACGTCTGCATGAGTTCTCTTGGTCCTGGATGTCGGTGAAAGGAAGTCTGTTAATGGCGATTTCCTTTCTGACCTTCTTTATTCTCTATTTTACCGTCCACGTGGCGCAAGCGTTTCTCCTCTATACATGGACGCTACTCTACGTATTTTCGCCGCTTCTTATCGCTCTTTTCGCCCTACCGCAGACTGCGGGTGCTACGTCAGCCCTCTATCGTTCGCTCATTGAGGCGGGACTTTGGAAAATAGTCTGGGCGGTGCTTGCGACCCTACTTTGGAGCACGGGAGTAAGTGACATTGCGCAGCACGCAAACCTGCTAACCGCGATTTGTTTCAACATCATCTTGGCCGGCTCTTTAATTCTTACCCCCTTCGTAATCCATGCACTGGCGGGAAAAGGGCTATCCGCTATGACAGGCACCTTCGGAAGCGTCGCTATTGGCGGACTTGCCACCTTTACGCCCACCGCAGTGGTCGGGAACACCATTGCCGCGGGTAAGAAGGTATACAACCGCTCGCTAAATACGGCGGATGCTTTGACCCGACGGCGCTTTCCCAAGACGAATGAGATTTTAAAGTCCACCCCACGTTTTCGAGTGTCCCAGAAGCCGCCGCTGTTTGAATTGAAAAATAAGGAGAAAAATAAGTGAGATACACGGAATTCTGGGCAGAAATGCTCTCTCAAAATAATTCACTCAAGTGGGGCATTGTCGCTGTTTCGATACTTTCAGTTGCGCTAACCACCGGCCTTATCTCGGTGGCTACCAGGGAACCTTTGATCGTTGAGAGGAGCTGCTTTGATAAAGCTCTGACCACTGTTGCCGCCAAACAAACAGATGAGGAGGTCGAGCGCTTTGTGCACGTGGCGCTCTCCAAGCGTTTTGATTCCGATGCCTTGGATGCTCAGCTTTACCTCGCGGCCGATGAATACGCGACACGCCAAAAGGAAGTAGAAGACTTCTCCAAAAAGGGAATGTCCCAACGCGTGATCGTTAACAAGATCAAAGTTAGTGAGAAATCGGTGGTGGTGGACGCCGACCGAATTCTATCCTTTGGCAAGATCCGATCAGCTCTTCCACTTCCTCTAATTCTAAAACTCAAGACTACGGATCGGTCGAACGGAAATCCCTACGGCTTGATTTTAAGCGATGCCGCGCTCGTATCCACAGAGGAGAAGAAGCAATGAGAGGTTTGTGTTTAATTTTAACATTCCTGTGTGTGTCGGCCTTCGCCACAAAGGCGCGAACGGTCTACCTGAGCGAAATCGACATGGCGTCTGTCCGAATTGTGCCGGGCAGAAGCACGATCCTTAGTTTTCCGATTAAGCCCAACAAAGTGATTCTGGGAAACCAGGGAATGTTCGCCGTCGAATACGTCGAGAACGACCTCGCCATTGCGGCACTCCGAGGTGAGGCGAGGGGCAATCTCTTCGTCTACATGGAAGGCCGGCGTTTTGCCTTTGACCTGGCAACCGCATCTGGTTCCGGGGATGAAATTATTCTGGTTCGGGATTTTGTGGAAAAGCCAGTCAGGGGGAAAGATGGCAAAGGACCTAGTAAGCGATGAGCCTCAGGTTATCGAGGTCAGGGACAATGGCGAAAAGGAACAGTGGGGCCGAAATAAACTTTTCTTTCGTCAGGGCGGCAAGTGGACCTTAAGAGCTAAGACCTTGGGTATTGGCTGCGGCGTCGTATTCGCGGCACTTATTCTTGCCGATCTGTTCATTGACGCTCGGTACTCTTCGGTCGTGGTTGGGGCGAAAGCGATGCTTTCTGCTAATCCGTCGACCCAGGCCTCCACCTCAAAATTAGAAAAATATAACTCTAGTGAGAAGGCTAGAAGTACCGTGGCCCGCTCGGGGGCGCCAAAAAGTTTCACGGCCCCTCATGTCATCGGCCGCCCGAGAAATGTAATGATCCCCCCTGGCGCTATGGCGGAGGCACGCCTTGTCAGTGGAGCTTCAAACGGTCTCATTCGAGCAGAGCTCATCGAAACTCTTTCCCAAAGCGGAGAATCGCTATTGGAAGAGGGCACTATTCTAGTAGGGCAGGGTAGCTCGAACGAGGATCGCCTGATCGTGGCCTTTAGTCAGGCCGTCTTCCGTGACGGAACGGTTTCGAACATTCAGGCCCAAGCCTGCGATCGCTCCGATAAGATCGTAGGCCTTAAGGGATCCAAGCTCGGCAACAAAGCCGTAAACATTGCGGGAAGTATTGGTCTGGGATTCGTAGGCGGATTTTCAGCCGGGCTTCAGGATACTCAAGGCCAGCAAGGCGTAGCCGTGCGGCCGCCCTCGATAAAAAATGCCCTACTGAATGCAACTGCCACAACTGCATTGGAGCAGTCTAAAAACCTCATGTCTGACCTTAAGGAGCAGCGCCCGGTAATTGAGGTTTCTGCCGGAGAAACCATCTGCGTTATTTTTGGAGGTGGGCAGTGAGTACGGCTAAGAATCAAAGCGTCAACTATGCGGAACTCGAAAAGAACGTCCGAACGTTCTTTACCAATGTGGCTCGGCCAGTGCGGGAGCTTTACGACGGCGCAAAGTCGGGAACGCTTCCCTGGAGCCGCTGCTTTATTTCCGGGATAACGCTTCAACTAGGGATCTCACTTCATTGGGACATCGCCCTGTTGCGCTGGCAGCACTGGGATTGGCTTTACCCGACCCATCCGATCTTGTTCCGCAGTTACTACTTCATAATAATCTTCTCCCCATTCTGGATGTGGGCGATTTACAAGGCGGCCGTTAAGCATCGATTTCTCAGCAAGCTTACTCAGACATTTCAAGACATTGGGTTAAAGAACTCGATGGGAAAGCTGCCTAACTTCGTCTTCGATAAAGCACTCGATTCCCAGACACGGAAATTACGCCTCGCCAAAGTGGGGATTTCACCAGTTGAATTTGAGAAAAAGAGGGACAGTCTTGCCAGTGCGCTACACGTTTACGTGGACGAACTCCGAGAAAATCGTGCCCAAGGGACCATGGACTTTATTTATGGCCTAGAGCCTATGCCACGGACTTTCACACCGGAGACATATTCATTTCTTAAGGCAAACACCTTTCTAGTCGGTACGACGCGGTCCAAACAGTACGTCGCCGATCTTCGCGACACCCCTCATCTACTAGTAGCCGGGCAGACGGGTGGCGGAAAATCCACCTTTCTCAGACAGTTCATAACCAGTCTTTATCTAAATAACCCTTCTTACGAGTTCTCGCTCATCGACCTAAAGGGCGGCCTTGAATTCAGCTTGTTCGAGTCTTTACCCAGAGTGGGGGTCATCGGATGCGTGGCCAACTCAGTTTTCCTTCTTAAAAATGTGGCGGCTGAAATTGATACCAGGATGAAATTGCTTAAGGCCAATCGCTGTAAGGATTTAGCCCAATTCATGGCGATGCCGAGAGAGCAACGGCAGTATCCAGAGGATGTCTCCTCAAACTACCGTCCCAATCGTCAGATTATTGTAGTGGACGAGGCAGCAGAATTATTTCTTGCGGGAGGAGCCGCCTCGACCGCTGATGTGCAAACCTCCCGGCGCATTCTAAGTCAGGTCGCAAGGCAAGGCCGGAGTCTTGGGGTGCATCTTGTCATTGCCACCCAGCGGCCGGATAGCCGCGCCCTCGATCCACAAATCAAAGCAAATCTCACCGGCGTCCTATGCTTCAAGATGGTGAACGACGTCTCAAGTATCAGTGTCCTTGGAACTGGCCGCGCTACTGATCTCCCCACCGTTCCCGGTCGCGGAATCTGGAAGAGTGAAACCGAAATGGTGGAAGTGCAGACACCCTATCTAACGACCGAGGTGGCCGAGGAACTACTCAAAAGCAAATATGTCAAAAAATTGGATGTTGTGCCGGAGACTTCGAAACCGAAGCAGGATCTTAATACCGGACCCACCGGGAAACATGAAAAGTTGGGCGCGGATTAAATGGAAACGGGACATCACATATTGAAGGCTTTGTGGAAGTGGAAGCTGCTTTCGACTTCTGCGCTTTCAGAAATGTTTTACCCCGATCTGGATAAGAACACGGCCTACCGGAAGCTAACGAATTTGGAAAAGGCGGGCCTCATCCAAACGGAATGTCTTATTAAAGGCAAACTAGCTT
>JAYVQZ010000062.1:0-11605 GCA_043776735.1 Deltaproteobacteria bacterium
TTGGTAGGGGGAATAACAACTCAAACCCCCAACTCGAATTTGAAAGAAGTGTCGCTCAGCACGACAAGGAACAACGCGAGAAAAAGGAAAGAATTGGCTTAGAAATCGAACGCGTAGACGAGCAGATCGCTAAGATCGCTCCCAAAATTGGAAAGTTAGACGCAAAAATTTTTGGCTTTGACGGGGTGTACGCAAAGCTTGCTGAGTCACTCACCTTGGGAAAGCTCGAAAAGGACCAGGCAGAAGATATTGCCGTTGCAGGCGGTACTCCCATTCCAAAAGCACCAAAGTTAAGAGCCTTAGCTATTAAGGATTTGGCTTTGGCTGATATCAATAGACTCAAACCAGAAGCGGTAGAACGCGATGGGGATGCTATTCCACCGCAATTTGTCGCTGGGTTTACTAACTATTTAAGTCAGCAGGAAAAGTTCCTTGGCAAAGTGAAACCTACTGACGCTTGGTCGAATTTTCCTAAGGCGGAGACTGATGACGTTGTAGGGTTACCGGAGCTCGCACCGTTCAAGGGAATGTACCCGCTCACGCTAAAGGGCAAACTTCATGTTGGTTTTGACCTCTGTTTAAAAGACCTCTCCGAGGCCGCAGTTAAGGTTTATGGGTCTGCGGAAAAGAAAAAGAGTGCCGAGATTCGTTGGCTTCCTCACTTTGCTCCTGCCGTATTTTTTCTCTTTGAACGCATGCTCCAAGCAGCACAAGACTCGGTCGAAGTTGCTGGGCGAGCCTTGTCAGAGGTACGAAAGGCCGGGGCTAAAGTACTTGCGGCAAACGAGCTAAGAAACAGGGGTTTTGGGGATGTCCCAAGCGTTAGCACTGCATTTGCTGGAATCAACAACAGTATTTCTAATGAGAGCATTCATAAAGCGAATGAACTGTTCGAAGGGTTTAAGCCCACCAATGATACTGCGGATACCTTTTTTAGGTCCTCGGCGAACACGCTGATTACAGAGATCTCCCCTGCGGCAGAGAAAATCGCCAAGAAAGGCTTAGAAACTTTCGTAAGCTTAAATTCCGAACGTAATGATCTTTCGAGTCAGTTAGACGCATTGAACGCTCAAAAACAGGCTCTTCAGGATGAGGCTAATCAGCCCTCACCTCCGCTGCCCCAAGCAAACTCCGGCAACGGCCAAGGAAATCCTGGCGGAGGGCAAGGCGGCGGACAGGGTGGCGGTGGAGGCGGTAAAGGTTTGGAAGCGGGTAAGGCCGGCGAAACGGCAAAGCTCAGTCAACTCTCACTACCTTCCGGCGGATCGGACGTAACCCCTCCTGGCGGCAGCGCCGGTGTGTCTTCGGGCGAACGCGGCGCTCGGGGCGCGTTACCTACGACAAATTTTTCTGTGCCCCAACTCGACTTCGGTGGAAACCCACGCACTAAATCCGTCGTGACTACTTCCTCTAGTAAACCTAACCAAAATTCTGAACCACGTGGCAACACGGGGAGTTTGATTTCTGGTCGTAATGCGGATGGTCGGCCTGAGGGTGGACCTGTTGGCAGTAGCGGGGGAGGCACTCCTCCTATCGGCAAAGGAGCTGCCGACAGTAGTGGACTTGGGGCGATGCCCAACGTCGCTCCGGAAGAGGGGAGCGGGGGGGACAGAGGAATTACTAACAGCTTCGTTCGTCTTACCGATTTTATTACCGGAGGCAATTCTGGCGAAGGCGGGGGTGCTGCCCTTCCCGGGGACAACTCGGACGATAGCAAATCATCCTTAAAAAGTTTGGCTGCCAATGGAACGCTGGCTGGCAACACGCAGATTAAGGATTCCAAGACAAACTCTAGAGCGAAAGGCCTGGGGCTCATGGCCTATATTGGTGGTTTTGGAGAATTTTGCGCCGATGCAAAAAACCTAAGTGTTGCCTTATGCCGCACAAGCTCTGACGGCGGCGGTTACAAGGGGCGCGCGGTAAATCCTCCTACCCAGGTGGCTCTTGCCCGAGAATCGGTCGGTGAGCTCATAGCTCAAAAATCTTCAGGTGCCTACAAACCTGCCAGTCGCAGTTTTGGCGTCGTTACTCAATAACAATGGCGATTTAAATTCTGTTGGGTCAAATTAAGATTTGAGTGAGTTTGGCCGCCATTTTTTTGTCGTTGCTTCCCAGCGCCTTAGAATGCACCGTCCTGTCACGGCGCTCTAAAAGTTCTCTGCTTAACTCCTGATAACGAAGCCAATTCCCTCTTTCAGATCTCCCTACCTGCAGTGCTAGAATCGAATCAGATAATACAAAACTCGTATTAGAATTTTTTCCAATAAAGCTTTCCTCAAAAATTTTGCCCAAGAATATTAAAGGAGTCCTTCTCATGAAGTTAACGAAGTTGTCCCTCAAAAAATTTGCAGTCCTCGCGGTGCCTCTCTTATGGGGTACCAATGGTCTTGCTGATTTCCGTTTAATCAACGGCACTCCCGTGGCTGCGGGAACGTATAATTACGTCGTAAATATCACAACTAACGGAGCCCCTTGTACGGCTTCCGTGGTGGGACCAAAAACGATCATCACGGCGGCTCATTGCGTTCCCAATGGGGCCGATACCACTTTTAAAGTGGGTGGAAAAACTTATACCGCTAAGATGACCCGTAGCCCTCTGTATAACAGCCCGAAATCAGATCACGACGTCGCTCTGGGCGTTGCCACTGAAGTGTTTACCGGCGTCGATCCTGTTTCTATCGGTGGCACAGCCACCCAGGGGTTGGGTATTCAACTGCTGGGCTATGGCTGCGCAAAAAAACCAAGTCCCGGGGAACCACCTCAAAGCGATGGCATCCTTCGTATTGGGGAAACCGTTATTACCGGATTTTCTAAATTCGACATGGTTTCAAGAAAACCCGATGGTGCGGCGATTTGCTTTGGGGACTCTGGCGGACCCAGTCTTGTAAAGGAGAATAATAAAGATCGTCTGTTAGGAATTACCACCAAGGGAAACTTACTCGATACCAACTGGAGCTTGCGATTGGATATGCCTGAGGCGCAGACCTTCCTAAAGGATTTTGCCAGCCAAAATGGGGTGAAAATCTGCGGCGTAACCGGGGATTGTGGAGGAGTCGTTCCGCCAACAGCTCCTAAATGTTCGCTTAGTGCCAATCCCAGCGTGGTTAAAAAAGGCGAATCGATTGTTTTCTCCATGATCTCCGAGGGACAAGTGACTTCCGCCTCAATTGACGGCACAGGCGTCTCCTTTCCGACGGGAACCAAGTCCGTTGTGGCCAATAATGTGGGAACGTTCAGTGCTTCGGGACTGGTAACTGGCCTCGGTGGTTCGGGCAGTTGCTCGGTAACCTACACCGTAGAAAACGGAGTGACTCCCCCACAGTTGCCTCGCTGCACGTTAACGGCAACTCCTGACTCTGTTCTCATAGGCGATACGGTTTCTCTAGAGCTGAACTCGACATTTGCCACTGACGCACAGATAGAGGGGGTCTCAGTTACTGTGCCTAACGGTAAACGGGTGATTCAGACGACGCAAAAGGGGACTTTTACAGCTTTGGGAAAAGTGACCAATGCGGTGGGAACGGGCAACTGCACCGCCACCTATCGGGTGGATGACAGTGTGCTACCTCCTGAAATTCCTAACTTCGCCGTGGTTCCTTCGTACTGCGGAGAAAACGTAGTCACTGAGACCAAAGTGATTCAGGTGTGTTTGGGTGTTGTTAAGAGAGACACAGGTATTCAGGATCTTCGAATTAACCAAGTAGTCATTGTTACTTACGCAGACGCTTCCAAAGAGATCATGCCTATCATGGCAAGAAAACTTCGTCCTGCCACTGCGGGGGACATCCGCGTGAAAGAGGATCTTTTTCTTTATGCCAACTCGGCCATGGGCGGAAAGTATTACGTGATGGATTCGCGGGCGGCTACGCTGACAAAAATGGATGCTGGTCAACGCAGGTCTCGGGCGAGTGAAGTGCCCACCGCAATTGAAGGGCGAACGATTAAAGGAAAGTATTTCCTGGTCGAGAAGCTCTCACCGGTTAACGTTTCAGCCGTTCAGTAATTTGTCGCAAGTCCCTCCTAAAAGGGGACCGGGCGGCAATCTCAGCAGTGACAGTTTATGGGCGTATTCCTCAGGAATACGCCCATTTCTTTATCCCCTGTTAGCCCCCTGACAACCTCACCCGAAAGTGGCGTTATCCAACAGTTAAGGCATTGCAAACATAGGGTTTTTTGTTCCTTAAACCGGCATCCCAATTGCTCTATATATCATTAGGGAGGGAGGTCTTATGAAGCGAAAACTCAATGCGACTGTGATGACTTCCTGGCTTCTTTTGTGTCTTGTCCTAAATCTAGCCAATTTCCCCTTGGCCCAGGCCGAAGCCGTTGATGTAGACGCCGCCGAGGCAAAGGCACGTGGCGAATTCATGGACCACTTCGCAAAATTTACTGAAGATAAAAACATTGTCGGTAAGCCACTCAAAGCCGATGGCACTCGTGCCCCTGGTCAAAAGAAGACCAAGTTCGATCAGGATGACGGTCTTCCGTATCAGAGCGATTTGACGTACCACGATCTTGCTTTCAACACGACAGAGACCGAAAAGGCGAACTCTAACGACAAGAACCAAAATGAAAAGACCAGCAAGCTGTTTGCCTTCGTCTCCCCGCATGGTGGAATTAGTGCGGCGGGTGGTTCCTCCCAGTTAGAACGTGCCGCTTATTCGCTTAGCAAAAAATTTACTAAACAAGAAGAAGAGAACAAGGGAAAGAAAGAGGATGAACAGACCGGTACCAAGTACAAATCTGTTTTTAAGATCACCACTCAAGAAGTGATTGATGATGGCAAAGGAAACTTGCAACAGGATGCGGGCAACAATCCCAACGCGGCAAAACAGGCAGGGAATGCTAAGGGAGACAATAAAAAGGAAACGGATAAGGTCGAGCGTTTCGAACTTCGCGAAGAGGCCCGCCCAGATATTGAAAAAGTGGGTGAGGACTCTTTTGAGACCGTCCGCAAATCAGCCCGCGATAAAGGCAACGAGAATGATGAGACAACTTTAGCTAACGGGGTTCTCCTTAGGTATGCCGCCGGTGAAGCGACCCAGGCCATGTGGAATTCCACGTTGGCCAATTTGATCCAACGCCGGGTGAATCGCGGTGTTCAAGCAAAGAATTTTCCCAGTACTCCTCAGCTTTCTGAAGGCGTTCCTAATTGTGCCGCCTGGTCTCAGGCCGCGCTTGGCGAAGTGGCTAAAATAAAAGATCCCAAGGACCGTAAAGCGCTTCAGGATGAGGCCAAGAGAATGACCGATCAGTGTCAGCAACTGGCAGCGGTTCCCTACAACGAGATCAATCCGCGATTTGAAGCCGGTAAAGATGGAAAAGAGGAGCTCAAGACTGGTGACCTCAAAAAGGAGGATGGTTTTATTCGAGATTCCCGAGTGCAGTTAGAGACGTTAAAGAGCGCTGGGAAAGAGGCCACAAGCGTCCCTTCCAATTGGAAGTACAGCGGTGCTGACCTAAAAGCTAAAGTGACTATAGACTTTGATGATGAGGCTAAGGCTCAGGCGCCCAAAGACATGAGCGTTAAGGAGCAGTTGGAGTCCTACAACAATCAGCTTAGAGAGGCAGCCAAAGGGTATGACGAAGTGAAAACGCGTCTGCCAGACTTAAAGGTAAATTCTGAAGATGTGCTCAAGTATCAGATTCAACCTGAGACTAAGAGCGTTATGGAGATCAATCAGTCTGCCAATGCCATCCTTAGAGAAGACGGCGTAAAAGTGGGCAGCACTAAGACCGCCCAGGATTACGGAACGCTTACCGGTCAATCCCAGAAATAATAGTCTCTATTTCGAAACGAGAACCCGCGATAGGATTGCGCAGTGACCTCGCGCCCAATTGCCTTCTCTCTTATCATTCCGGCTTTCAATGAAGCCAAAAGGCTTCCCCGTTTTCTCAAGGAGGCAATTCCCTATCTATCGGCCCGTTTCGGCGATAAGGCTGAAATTCTTGTCGTGGACGACGGGAGTACCGACGGGACCTCCTTGGTTGCCCGTGAACTGTTGGGACCCTTGGGGGTCCTGCGTTTCGAAAAAAACCAAGGAAAAGGGGCCGCGGTTCGCAGCGGGTTGCTTAAGGCTCGTGGGGATCTGTGTTTGTTTGCGGATGCGGACGGGGCCACTCCTATCTCCGAAGAGAAAAAATTACGCAGCTCCATTGCCGGCGGAGCCTTTATTGCCATCGGGTCTCGTGCCCTCGGAGGAACAAACGCATTCCTACCCGGTTTGGGCCTACCGGTAATGACGTTGATAAAGCCGATCGCAACGGAAGGTTACGACGCCTCGGCACTCTGGAAGGTGTGGCCGCATCGCCATGTCCTCGGACGTCTATTTTCAGTGATTGTTAAAACGCTGATGCCCCTAGATTTCAAAGATACGCAGTGTGGTTTTAAAATGTTTCGCCGGCAGACGATCCATTCGATTTTTGCACCTTTGAAAACCACCCGGTTCAGTTTCGATGTCGAAGTGTTGGCTCGGGCCATGGCGCTTGGCTACCGGGTGGACGAAGTGGGCGTAAATTGGGAGGAAAAACCCGGTTCTAAAGTGAGCGTGGTGCCTGATTCCCTTCGCATGTTTCATGATCTTTTGGCCATTAGGCGCCTGCAGGAATGGCCAGCAAGGACTGGTTTTTCTATGAAGCTATTCAAAACCAATAGTTCGTAATAAAGTGAGGGTCGCTTTATTATGGACCTCGTACCTGACCTATCAAAAACCCTTTTAAGCCTCGTCGGTGCTGGCGTTCTGGTGTTTCTCAATGCCTTGTTCGTGGCGGCTGAGTTTGCCGTGGTTAAAGTACGCAAAACACGGCTTCAGGAGTTGGCCGGTCAGGGCATTTCTCAGGCCCGAGTTTCTTTGCTTTGCGTCAATGAGCTGGATGAGACCCTTTCAGCGACTCAACTTGGAATCACGTTGGTGAGCTTAGGCTTGGGCTGGATCGGGGAGTCGGCATTTGCCAACCTTCTGACGATCGTTTTTCCTAAAGTATTCACTCCCGACCATCACACCGCTCACTTGATTGCACTTTCCATCTCCTTCTTTCTCATCAGCTTTTTTCATATCGTTCTGGGTGAGCTAGTGCCTAAAACCATCGCGTTGGTGGATGCGGAACGAGTGACTTTGTTGGTGTCCCCGGTCCTTTTTTGGTTTTATCGCTTTTCCCGGCCTCTCCTGAGGTTTTTTACTGGCGTTTCTAATTGGGTGGTTGCCCTATTGGGTTACCAGTATTTGGAAGAAGAGCCGTTGAGTGAGAATGAACTACGTTTGGTAATGAAAGAGTCCAAAGAGGACGGCATCATCAGTGATAGCGAAGCTCAAATCATCTCTCGAGCGTTCGAATTTTCTGATAAGCGTGCCAGCGATATCATGGTCCACCGTGAAGGTGTAGATTTTCTCTCCCTCTCAAAGCCCGTAGATCAAAACGTGGAAACGGTTCGTAGTAAACAGCGAACGCGCTTTCCACTTTGCATCACCGGCCTTGATGACGTTGTGGGAATTGTCCATATGAAAGACGTCTGGCCCGAACTCTTGTCCCGATTTTCTAATGAGGCCTTTCGGGCCAAAGCAAGGCCCCCCATTTTTGTAAGTCCCAACCTGAGGCAGGATCAGTTGATGCGCCTTTTTCAGAGCTGTCGCGCGCATTTGGCGATCGTACGCGATGACCAAGGCAGAAGCCTAGGCATTGTGACTATGGAAGATGTTCTTGAGCGCCTTGTCGGCGACATCAAAGACGAACACGGAAATTAGTCTCAGTCGCGTTTCACGCGCAGAGACTATCCTGAGCCGTAATCGGCAAAGGATCCCAGTCTTCCAATTTCTTAGAAGGCGTAAGTCGCGCCAAAGCTCGCTAATATGCGGCTATAGCGGTAACTGGCGGTATTGGTGAAATTGTTTTGGTATTGCAAATTCAACAACGTCGTCAGTTCGGTGGTTAGCCGATAACCTATATTTCCGGTGATACCGGCAAACTGATCGTTTCGAACCCCGGCCGGTCGGGCTGAAAAATTCAATAGGGCAAACGTGACGCCCACCGAAGAGATCAATTCAGGGGATAGGTACATGGTGTTTGAAAAATCGAAGGTCATTCGTTTCGAGCGAAACTCTTCACCCACCGTCTGGTTGTAATCAATGGACACAGCGGCGCTTGGATTCCAGTTGCCTCCAATGCCTTCTTTCGTTACGTAGAAACGCCCCAAAACATCAAAACCAGATCTCTTGTTGCTAGAGGGCTGATATTGGTCGAGATAGAATTTTTGTGGTTGAAATAGCGCCTCAACGCCCATTAACCAGCCTGCAGTCAAATCAGTGCGGTAGTAGGGGCCGAAGGCACCCTGAACTCCGTAAAGGGCAAACTTAGAATTCGCGGTCGTCGGGTCTTTTTGGTACTGAAGAATGCCTAGCCCTTGCACCTTAAAACCATAATTGGTGGCTGAGAGCGGATTTTTTGTAAAATAGAGACTCACATCATGAGTGAAGAACTCGGCACTTTGAGTGATGAGACTGGAATTGAGATTTGCGTTTCCACTATAGTTTGCCACGATCTGAAAATCTGAAAGAGGTGAGGTGGCGTAGCCAACTCCGTAGCGAAACGAACCCACTCCGGAGGGCGAGCCTGTTCCCCCAGCTCCACTAAGAGCAGAGGCTGGCAGGAGTAAAATATTTGAATCGTATCCAGCAAAAAGTCCGACGTTGGCAAAAAAGAGGTTCTCTTCGTAAGCCCGTAAATCTCGTTCTGCCGTAATCACGACCTGACGAGCGAGCGCTCGGGTTCCTTCCGAAAGCGAGGAGTCTGAGGTGGCCAGCCTGGCCTCTTCTCTAGAGCGTCCGTAAAAGCGGAGGGCAGCAGCACCGTCGTTGAGTTGATTGGACAGCTGGGCCAAGTAAAGCCTGGCCGGATAGTGAAATTCTTTTTTTTCACCCTGTAAAACGGCGAGAAGATTTACTCTGGCAGAATCATATTTTTTTTCTTCAAGATCAGCGGCGCCAAGGTAGTAATGGCAGCCTGTCTCATTGAACTTTTGGTTAAGGGAGTAGGAAAAACTTTTACGGGCTAACGGGAAATTCTTTTTCTGAAATTGTACGACACCGATTTGGTACTGATAGCCGGCAAGTCGTCGCGGAGAGAGGGTCTTGTCTAACTTTAATTTTTCAAAAACGGCCAATGCCCCTGCTTCATCTTTTTTTCCCAGAAGAGCCAACCCCTTTACTTCACTGAGTTCGATCGACGCCGGGTTGACGGCTAGTCCTTGATTTACCTGTTTTAAGGCCTCATCGAACTTGCCCTCTCTTAGCAAAATGGATGCTTCGGCCGCCTCGGCATCTGAGTCAGCGCTGATTGAAGCCATGGTTTGAGTTGCAAACAAAAACAAGGCATAGACGACAAGAATGACTTTCACTGGTTTCTCCCAATCATCTCTTTTGATTCGGTCTGGAATAAGAGGTGGGTACATTCTACGTCACAGCTATCCCTGCTAGAAACGAAAATTATGAGTCATTTCTAACAAGCTAGCCGCCGCGCGTTGGAATTTTTGCCACATTACTGTTACTTTTTGTTTTGTGGAAACTTTCCATTTCACGATACTCTTATAAACATGAAAATCTTCGCCCGGTCCTTTTTACTCTTGGCGTTTTTCTCACTCACTCTCTTTGCCGCGGAGAATAAAGACATACAGGTGGTGGCCGTAGTCGGAAAAGCCAAAGTGGGGGGACGAACCCTTCGTGCAGGCGATAGCATTAAGGTTAATGAAGTGATCGAAACTGCTGAGAATTCTGGGGTTAAGATTCGGCTGGGGGATAGGACAATTATCGATATCGCAGCCTCCTCAGTTTTTCGGGTGGAATCAGTGCGGGGGGCCACAAAAGATGAAACGGTTACTGCACTCGATGAAGGTGGGGCAAAAGCCTCAGTCCCTTCAAATTCAGCAGTCAAAGCATCGGTGGTAAAAAGCCTCAATCAAAAGCCCAAGTTCTACATGAAGACCAAATGGTCAGTTATCGCGGTACGGGGAACTACTTTTTATGCGGTGAGCAACGAGAGCGGCGGCGGCATTGGGGTTCTTGGCGGGGTGGTAGACCTTTTAGATCCTCAGGGCCGCGCGGTGATCCGTCCACTTAATGCCGGACGCATGCTTACCGGAAGTAACAACAATACCAACGGCATCGGCGGTTGGACGGAGAGTAAGGCAGTCACTCCCCCATCGTTTAACAGCACGTCGGAAGTCCTTTTGGATTCGGGCTCTGGTCCTACGGAGGCCTCTTTGGTTAAAGCGGCGCGAGCGTTAGCCTCGGATACATTGGCTGCAACAGGCGGAAATGCTGCGGCCGTCGCTTTTGGAGGCGGAACCTCAAGTATTGTAAACAATCCCTCTGGGGCAACCGGCTTGGGTTCGCTCGTGAACATTAAACTAAGCGTACGTCGCAATTAGCATTAAATTTTAACTCGCCGTCTCCCGATAAGTATGCGGGATGGCTCTATTAAAACGAAAAACTTCGCTCTGGCGGTCACACTGGCCCACTGCCGTAGTTTTTGCCTCGCTCTTTCTTTTTCATGAGATGGGGACCAATGGCTATTTGCCCGGCTCTGTTTTTAATGAAAAAGTCCTTCCCAGTCTTCGTCGTGTCAGCTCTTTCTTCACAGACATCAAATTCAAGCTTCGAGGAAAACAAAAGCCAAAGTCCCCGATAGTCGTTCTCGATATCGATAGCGCCTCTATCGAATCTTTTGGGCGCTGGCCCTGGCGTCGCGATCTCCTTTCGTTGCTCATTTCTGAGGTCTACAAAGCAGGCGCGAAAAATATTGCCATGGACATGCTCTTCTCCGAGCCAGAAAAGAGGGTTCCCGAAGAGTTGCTCGATATCTTAAGGCACGTGAAGTTGGAACATCTGGCCGACGATTTTGAAACGGATCCCCACCTCGTGCACGTTATCGATGAGCACCGTGACCACCTCGTTCTGGCCTGGACCACGGAATCTCCCTGCCAGCCGTTCTCAGTAGGAAATGAAAGATGCCCGGTAAAATTGCCCGCGGCACTGGCTTCTCATCCTGAAGACTTTTCCAATTTCTCAACTGGTAATTTTCAGTACGCAACTCCTTTTGATGCCGAGAAGACCCCTATTCCAAGCGCAGTCACGATCCTGCCTAACTACCCCCCCTTTCAAAAGGTGGCTGAGCATTTAGGCTTTGTAAACTCGTCAAGAGACCCTGACGGAATCATTCGCCGCAGTAGCCTCGTTATGATCGCAGGCGGGCTGCCGTATTTTTCGCTTCCATTGGAAATGGCCCAATTAATTACTCAATCTCCTGCGGAGATCGTATTCGACGACAGTTTTGGCGTTAGTTCATTACAAGTCGGAGATAAGGAAATTCCGGTAACCCGAACCGGTGTAATGGATATCAACTTCCGCGGAGGAGAGCGGAGCTTCCCCTATGTTTCAGCAAAGGATCTCCTAAGCTTCAGCCAGTGCGATGGCACTAACTGCCCAGTGCCCCCGGAATCGGTCATTGCTCCACTAAAGGGGGCAAGTGTTTTTATTGGAGTTTCTGCTGCCGCACTAGCGGATATTACCGCAACCCCTTTTGACTCGACGATGCCTGGTGTGGAAGCGCATGC
>JAYVQZ010000063.1:0-11604 GCA_043776735.1 Deltaproteobacteria bacterium
GTTTAAACAGCTTGCCGCTCAATTAAAAAATGAAGCATGGGAGTTAAATGAGAAACATAAAAAATTGGCGCGGGTTCGAAAAGCCTCTGGCCTAATCTCTGAATCCGATCTCATGGAGTACGATTTACGAGACGCCCTTCTACAATCGGATATTGCCAGCCTTCGCCAAGAAGAGCGCCAGGCAAAAACGGCGCTTAAAGCATTGCTTGGTTCAGACCCTGCGCTCTCCGACTTTCGACTGGAAGCTAAGATAGTTCATTGGCATGTTACTGAGCCCCTGGAAAGATTGATGGCACGGGCGCGCGAAGAAAGCGAGCCCGTGTTACTAGCTCGTAAAGAGCTAGCAATCGCTGAAGCCGAGTCTCGGCAGGGTGACTCGAAATGGTGGCCCGAAATAAACCTCGAAGCGCAGGCGGGGAAAATTCCGTATGCTGACCGGTACCTATCGAATGAGACCACTTTGCGGGCTAATTTAATTGCTAGGTGGGAACTTTTTTCTGGTTTCGACACCGTTTGGCAAAAACGAGAGAACGAGCTCAAGAAACAAAAATTGGAAAAACAGGTTCGCGCCGCCGAGCTGACCGCCACATCAAATATGGAAATAGCTTGGCAAAAAATAAAAGCAATCGAGGTCCGGGTTCATCTTGAGGAGCGAAATGAAATTCGCGCCAAAAGGTATTATGAAACGGTCATCAATGAGTACAAACGGGGTGCCCGCAATTCCACGGATGTTAAAGTAGCGGCGGAGGCTCTCTATGAGGCGAGTCTTAGGCGGGAGAACTTTAAATTCGAGTTTCTAAATGAGAAACTTGCTTTGGAGAAAAACCTGTCCGCGCCTGTGCAAATTGAAATTAGGCCAACCAGCGACACAAACCTTAAGGCGGACCATCCGGAACTTAAAGAGACGATGAAGCAGTAGCGGATTAAGAGGGCGCGTGACTTAGGAAACAAGCGTTTGTTTCTTCAACAATAGAAAGTTGGGTAACATGTTGAAATTTGGGATGCATTAACTCATCCCACGACTGTGGACATGGGTACCATCACCATTACACGCAGTTTGATCACCATCGTTGCGGTCACCAACATTTGGCTTGCTTCGGTTCGAATTAATAGCTGCGAGTCGCCCGCTCCATTATGGAGCGGGCATTTCCTTTACGGCCTGGGCAAGTTCTGAAAAATTTGTCGGATTAGGCTTTCACAATTTTGCAGCGAGATTTCCAAACCACCAAATAAAGGATGGTCATCGAGAACTGCGGTGTCCAGCGCTGTCCCCCGGAAAAGGTCGGGAAATGTCCTGCGGGCGTAAATCGCGTCGCGTTCCAAACGCTGATAAGCCTCAATAATTCGGGTGTCGTGAGCATGGTCGTCCAATTCCAAACCCTGAATTACGACATTTTCAAGCCGATGGGCACTGTTGTGGAAGAACATGACGTGCTCCAACGCGTAGCGCTGAGGATAGGTAGGAAAATTCCCGACGACTTGCCGAGCCCCTCTCTCCAAATTGGTCGCTTCCACGCCGAGCTTTTGTGAAAGAGCCCTCAGCTGTCCGTGGTCAGCCAAGGCCATTGACTGGTTCAATATAATGGCAACGATAACGGGAATTAGATATTTCATGCGCTTTCTCCTGTAATTGTGCGTAAGCACTTTCTGTTGGGGAAGATTGTGACATGCGCAGTTGGAACCTTCGCCTTAAGTTTTGCTAAAGAGATTGTCTTGTCGTGTCAATTTATTCGGAAAGTAGATCCCTCGTAATAGGGTCGTGACTTTTTACCCCGGCCCCGAACTTCCCAATCGCCTCGCGGTTTTTTTCCAATTCGCTGTAAGGCAAGCAAAATTGAAAAGAATCCCAGCAGAAAGATCTGCGGCACGCTTCCGAGTCTGAGAAAAATATTTTGACGTCGATGGAACACTTCACGCTCGTGGGCTTTAAGTTGCTAACCTGACGTACCGCGAGCTTTAGAGCTTATTGATACAAAAAACAGTCCAGGCAAGAACCCGAAATCCTTATATCTTCGTTATTGAAATTAGAGGTTTAAGCCCTGGCGCGGGAACCTCGTCGTCTAGAATTGTATCGCATGTCAACTTCCGACTGAGTCAATACGTATTGGCGTGCTGACAAAACTTACATTTGAGAGTTGCGAAAGAGGGCATCGGGTTGAAAGCAATTTTGTCTAAGCGGTCCAAATTTCTGGCCACGGCCGACCAATTTTCCACTCGGAGTTATTTAAGTCGCCATCCGTTGCAAGCAATACACCATTCGTACCCGGCGAGCCCTGCTTGAGTGGAATCCGAAAAGGTTTCTCTGGAAACCAAACCGCTGGCATCGGCAATTATTGGTAACTGCGATTTTGGGAAGAGTACTACCTGCGGGCGTCCGATTACCCGCGCCGGCTGCGTTTTGTAGTTGGCTAGGGGTAACTAGCTGCTGGTCCGCGGTTGGCGCGAAATATCCGGGTTTTGGTCCCGCCCCGTCCGGATCGATGTAGCTGAGGGGGCCCCATGTATTTATTGCCTTTCCATCCGTACCAGTCACTTGACCGGTGTAGGTATGGCCGTTGGCGATCGTGTCTTTTAACTCACTCGGCGTTGCCATACCCGGGGTCGAGTCGCTCGTTAACGTTTTTCGCTAGCCTTCACCGTCAAGTGCTGTGAAGGGGACATTGGTAGTCGACCCTTTTTGAGTTAAATCCACCTCCATGTTGAGGTGCTTCGAAGGGGAGACCGGCGCTTCTGGCGTTGCATTGGCAGGGATCTCAAGCTTTGCAAGCTGCTCAATCAAATTGGCCTGACCAATTTTTTCGCCCGCTTCCGTTTGTAGCCTAGTAACGTCTGCGGAAGTGTTCGTCGGGTCATTTATTTTTCCGGTTAACCTTGCCGCATCGGCACGCAATTTTTCCGTCGTCTGCGTAATTTTGTCTGCGGACATGGCGGCATTGTTATTGGCCAGTCGCTCTTTTATACCTTGTAGAGAACCTTGGTCCCTTACCAGCTGCTCTTGAAGTTCGCGTAACTGCTTCTTCTCTGTCTCGGAAACAGAATCCTTCTTTTCCTCTTCCCGCTTTTTTTGCGAATCGGTCATCGCCTTGACTTGCTTTTCTTGAATTCCCACGGAGTCTTCGAGTTTTTTAACGGCGGCTGGGTCAACCCCAAAACAATTTAACGAAAATAAAAAGACAGCCAGCGACAAAAAATGAATCAACGAGCGGCTAGTTAAATAAAACGTTCTCGTATGTTTCATAAATCCATCTAAGCTTCCCTAAAAAATAACTCCGGCAAGAGTCTGTATTCCCAAAGAATGCACAGGAAAGGCCAATGATTCAGCCGCCAGGCTGATACACAGAATGTATATATTTTAGACAGATGTTGGAGTTCTGACGGGGGGCCCAGATAGGGATCGGGGGGCCCAGTGTCAACTTCCGACTGAGTCAATACGGCGGGCCCTTATCCTTGTGACGAATAGCCCTTCAGGAAATCTTAAGTTACCAAACACAACAGGGAGTGCCATCTTCTCCGCAGTCCCCAAGACGATATGAGATCGCCTGGTATCAAGAATTCCTTGCGGACTAAAAGAATTCGTGGGCGAATGCTAACGTGGTTCAATAACCTAACGTCAAGGAGGAAAGATGAAAGTTGTTTTTGCGTTTTTGTTTCTGGCTTTGTTACTGGTGGGTAGCGAGGTCCGCGCCGCCACATACCGGGTAAAACGTGCCTACCCCCACGGTGGCCCCAAGGCCGGGCTAGAAAACGTTGTTCAGTTTTCCCTGTATCGCGGCAATTCTGAGGTTCCACTGACCGGGTTGGACTTGAAGCAGGAACACGAGAAACTAATCCATTTGATGACATTAAATTCCGGCCACAACGGCTACCTTCACGAGCACCCGCAAGAGACCTCTCCTGGTGTGTGGCAAGTCACGTTGAAAGTCGGCATTGCGGGAGACTATCGCGTTTGGCTACAGTTTCTTCCCGTAACGGAATCGAATACTAAGCTCGTTTCTTTTGACGATTCGTTCCTTGAATACGAGGGGCAAAAAGTTCCTACTGCTCCTTTGGGCACCAACGTAAAACTTGAGGCTACCGACGGGGAGTACAAGGTCAACCTCATCCTTCCTCCGGAAGGGCTCATGCAGCACGCGAATGCCGTGCTTAAGTTTGAGTTTCGAAAAGGTGGGAAGGTGATTCCGGTGGAGTCGCTCGACAACTATTTGGGCGCCAAAATGCATTTGGCCGGTATCTCCGGCGACAAGAAGGACTTCATGCACTCCCACCCGGCCCATCCACTTTCGTCCCCTCAAGATGAGGGTCCAGGCAATACCGTCAATGGCCACTTCATGCAAGAGGGCTATTACGGCCTCTTTTTGCAATTTAGCCACGAAAAGGTCCTTCACACCGTTTCGTTCGGAGTCAGCGTGAAGGAAATGTAATCGCGGTTAGAGGTAGTGGTGCCGCACGACCCAAGCGAAATCGGCAGAGCCTGGTCCGAAAGCATTTATACTTTGCTTAGGGAAGGCGGCCTGCACCTCAGTGTGAGGAATCGGGAAAAATTGGACCCCAAGACCAAAAGAGAGAGATTCGGTCTTGGGGTCATCCAAATCTAGGCGTGAAAAGTCCTGCATCAAATAAACGTGTAGGCCTTTTCTCGCTTCGTAATCAAGCCTTAGATAATTGACGAGTCCCCAGCGTGCCTTGCCCGCACCAGGCAAAAACCGTTGAAAGTCGAGCTCGGCCAGAAGAAACCAGTCGGAGGCCCGTAATCGGTTTTTTTATCCCGGGCAAAGTCAGTTCAGCGGCAAATGGGATTTTTTCTTTCGCCCCAGTTTCCTTTTCCTGAAACGGGAGTTGGGCTTACCGGAAACCGCTTAAATTTTCCTTAACTCTCGGGTTTCCGATGCCTGGTTAGTCGTAGACAAGCCTGAAAGTCCTTTGGCATAGTGCCGATGGGTAGGTGAATCAGTGGACCAGGCGAAGGTTTTGATAATCGAAGACTCGCGGGAACTTGCGGAAATCCTGCGCCGTGCATTGAGCGAAGACGGATTTCTAGCCGATGTGGCTCTCACCGGAACGGAGGGGCTTAGAAAGCTTCAACAAAACTGGGATCTTGTAATCTTGGACTTGATGCTCCCCGATATTGAAGGCGAGGCGATTCAAGACTTTATAGCCAAGAAACCTACGGCACCTCGGGTCTTGGTTTTGACCGCCAAAAGCGATTTAACGCACAGAGTCTCGCTCTTTGAAAAAGGGTGCGACGATTTCTTAGGCAAGCCCTTCGCCGTGGCGGAATTGCTGGGGCGGGTTAAAGCTTTGTTACGCCGCACCAATAAAGTTTCTTGGGAGGCGATCGAGTTTGAAGGGGTGCAGCTGAATCCCGCAGACTATTCGGTCACCTTCGACGGCTACAAAAGATCGCTTACCCCCAAAGAGTTCTCTCTCTGCCGGGCTCTGTTAAGCGAGCCCGGAATGGCCATATCAAGGAAGGATCTGCTTCAGTCTGTTTGGGGCCTAGTGGACGAAAGTCGACTCAACCTGGTCGAAGTCCATCTTGCTAACCTGCGTCGCAAGCTCGAACAAATTGGGCTGGGCCCCTGGCTTCAAACGGTAAGGGCATCGGGCATTCGTTTCCAAAGGCCCGATATTCATGAGTCTTAAGGCACGATACTCGCTTGTTCTTTCGCTGGTCCTCTCCGTTCTTCTCCTCCTCTTCAGCGCCTTTATCTACGAGCGAGTGAAAACGCAGCTGGTAAATACGGCCGAGCGAACCCTTTCAGCCTACTTGGATCATGAGTGGCATCACTTAGAGATGAAAAACGGAGAGGTCGAGGGTCCTTCCAAAACTCTATTTCACAAAGACATATTCTATTCATTAATGCGCGACGGAAGAATCATTTTTGATACACTTCCACGAGTCCCGATTTTCGGGCTGGCCCCTAGTGCAAGGCTCAAAGATTTTCAGATTCTCAAAAAGAAAAAGCAATTGCACGGATCGGAATTCGAGCTAACGGGGTATTTAGAACTTTCGAGCGCGTTGTCCTATTTACGAGCTTTGCGCCGCGTCCTGATTTTCGGCGCCTGCTGCGCCATTTTGGCATTGGTGGCCATTAGCTGGCTAACTGCTTATTCTATTCTCACCCCCTTTCAAGTTTTGTCTCGACAGACTAAAGAATTAGACGCCGCCAAGCTTTCGTTTCGTTTCGATAAACCAGTTCGAAACGACGAGTACGGAATTCTAGTCGAAAACTTCAACTCACTGCTCTCCCGTCTGGACCGTTCCTTTGCCAGCCTGCGGAGGTTTTCTATGAATGCTTCGCACGAATTGAAAACGCCCATTGCGATCGCGATGGGGGAGACCGAGCTACTGCTTTTGCGTCCGCGTCCCGCCGAGGAATACCAGGAAGGGCTCAAGAGCATCGCCGGCCAGCTTGAATCATTAAATACTCTGATTTCCCGGCTGCTTTTCTTTTCGGAAATGGAGCGACTGGAAGTCAGTAATGCGGTGGGAAAAGTCGATGTACTCCCGTTTATTTCCCGCGCCGTACATGCGCTTGCAAAGATGAACCAGGTGGACGAACGGAACGTTTCCTTCGAAGCGAAGCCCGACACTTTTTTTTGGGGTTCCGCCGAAACATTTTCGAGCGTGGTGAACAACCTAGTCGACAATGCTCTCAAGTTCTCGCTGAGGCAGGTGAAAATTAGTTTCAGCAATTCAGAAGGGAATTTTATATTTCGGGTGGACGACGACGGGCCCGGCATACCGTCTGAGAAAGCCGCACTCTTCATGGAACCCTTGACGCAAATGAGAAACGTACTTTCGACGCTTCCTTCCCCTATCGAGAATGCGCGACGCCCAAGTCATGGATTGGGCCTGGCCATTGTGGTTACTTGCGTTGAAGCGATGCGGGGTTCGCTGCGTCTCTTTGAGAGCCCTTTAGGTGGCCTCGCCGTTGAAATCATCCTGCCGCAAACAAGCCAAACATAGCAACCCCTTGGAAAGCTTTAGCGGCAAGGCTCTGCCAGGCCTTAATATAAAATTAAATTGAAAATGACGCGCCCCACGCGGATATTGGTAGTTATGGTGGGGGAAAAGAAAGCCGGGGCTGTCGAGTCGTCCGCCTTCGACTTTCCAAATAGTTCCGCCATTAAAAACCTTAGGAGCAAAGACAATGAGAAAATTGGGAGCATTACTAGCAACGGTATACGTGTGCGGGGTCACACAGGTAGCCTGGGCCCATGGCGGAAATCCATACCTCACCGCAACCCTGAAAACGGTCGACAAAGATGTCGCCGTCATTTTAGAGCCGACGAAAAACGTGGATCCCTCTAAAGTGTCGAATGCGAATATTATGGCGGCGGTATCTCGAGCTCGAACTGCGGCATTTCAGATTCAGCTCATCGCCGATCGCGCCGGGAAATTCGAGAACGGAGCGTTGGCGAAAAACGAGATGACTCCCGCCATCGAAGACGAGCCGATAAAGGAGCAGCAAGAAATTATGGAGGCTTTTGCCGGTTACCTGCCTAAGGCCAAAACGGTGTTGTTACGGGCCGAACAGCAGTTGATTATCGAGTTCAAGAAGGATGCGAAGATAAGAGACTTTGGCCCGTTGAAAACAACTCTGGGCGAGCTCGACGTCATTCTTACCGACATCAGCAAAGTCATTTCTGGATAATTGGTCGCGAGAAGCCCGGCAAAACCGAGCGAGGTAGCGCGGTTTGCCGGGCCTCGGCGATAACCTTCCTCAGTCTTTCGCCCCCGCATTGATCCATTCCACAATGACAGCTATCTCTTCTGGCGTAAGCTTCCTAATCCCCGAGTCAGGGGGGGGCATCTTTTTTTTGTCTTTGCGCTTAACTGCAATAAAGAGCCCACTCTCATCGGCTTTGAACGGTACCACCAATAGACGGGGCGAGTTCAGTAACTCGTCCCGGGTCAAGGGGACTTGAGGGGCGCTCCCCCCGGCTATGTGGCATTTTGAACACATGGGGATGAATATCTTCTCGCTGATCGAGGCATATTTAGGTTCAAGTGGAGTTTCCGGGACGACTGGCGGTTTACCTGTTTCCGGCGCCCCGGCGGCAATCCAGGTCGATAGGAATGCCATCTGTGAGGGAGAAAGAGGACTGCCCGGCGGCATGTCTTTCCGGTCCAATACGCGCTGTTTTATTTTTTTGATTCGTTCTTTGACGTCGGCAAAAGTCCCTGCATCCCATTTGCCCGGCGAGCCATCATGACACATGACACACCGGGGGACGAATATTGCCTGCTTGACCGCCGCGTACGATATATCGTTTGACGCAATTGGAGGCGCGTTCTTTTGGATATCATAACTACACGCTAGCGGGGAGAGCGTCAGAAATCCGAGGAGTAGGCGCTCAATGTTTTTTGACCACTGGGTCGCCATCTGTCTTCCCTTTTTCGCTTATTAACGTCTCAAGCGTATCGGCGGTGCCACTGGCGGTTACGACCACGAGGCCCATTACGGCGCCATTCTTAGACACTTGGGATAGCGTAATTGTCGCCAAATTCTTGATAAAAGGTTGATATTCGGGTTTATTTAGTCGCGTGATGACGTGAAGAGGCTCCTCGGTAAGCTCCGTGGCGCTCTTGTCGGACCATACGGGGGCCTTTTCCGGCTCGCCCCCCTCAATAACCTTAAAATCGTTTGGTACCGGTTTTCCGTCACTATCTTCCAAAAGCTCCAGTTTTTTTGCGGTACCGTTAGAATTGGGCACTTGCTGATGGACAATTTTGTAGGCCGGCTTTCCGGCGGCCACGGGCCCGGGCAACTCCTCAAAGGTAAGCGCTTTGAACTTAGTACTATATGTTTCGTCGATCTTTCCTAAGTCTATGAGGCGCTCGGCTCGATGCAACGAGAGCTCGGCCGCCTCCACTTTCGTCACGGCACTAGCCGAGCTGCCATAAACTGCGAAGGCGGACACAACTACCCAAAATTTGACGTAATTTTCAATCATTTCTTACTCCTAACATTTCCTCTTTCGAAAGTAACACAGTTGAAAAGAGGGCGCGACGGGCAAGCCCGTCTTCATCAAATCTTAAGCCCGTAGCGCTGATGGCCAATCATCTGACCTCGTCAGAGGTCGGCGTCCGGGGGGGAGAGTATGGACGGGCGCATGAACATCATTCGGGTCCTCCCCGCGGAGAAGTTCGATAAGGAAATGATGGTTCAGGGCAAGTAAGAAATTACCGCCTAATCACAACGCGGGTACGTTTGACAGCAAGAAGTCCCCGACGTTTAAGTCAGACTTGCCAATAACAATGGGGGAAACATGAAATTCTTGAGCGTCCTGTCTTTATCTTTACTTCTTTGGGCCGGTGCGGCTAGGGCGGATCATCCCGTCGCGTCTGTTTTATCCGGGAACTGGCGATCCGAGCATGGAGAGTATTTTTTCCACGATGTGGAAAAACACGGAAGCATGGATACCTTCCATTTCACGAGAAAAACGGAGCTGTTACCCGGAACCGGGAAGGTCACGTGCATCGGGGCGGGGGTCTATAACCGCGCAACCGGACTTGTCCACACGACCGACAACTGTCCCTGGCAAAATGGGGACTATGTTTCGCACAGCTCCTACGTTCTTCGCCTTCAAGGGAGTCATCCCCACCTAATCGGCGTTCGCGCCGAACAACCGGTGGCCAACAATGTTCACGGGATTGGTTTTTCCGGACATCCGCACGAGCACGATGAGCGAATTTCGAAACTAGTCCAGTAAAACAGAACTAGTTAAAGGTTGCCGCCAGAAGAATACTTTCTACTAGCGGCAACCTTTCCCCTTGTTTTCGTAGGAACCCTATCTACCTCGGCGTTAATTTTATCCACGCACCTGGCTCAGGCTGCAATGCCACCCTTGGAAAAGGCCTGGGCGTAATTGCAGGCACTGGAGAAAAATGAAACCGTTGAATTAGAGTGCCCAGAACTGTGCGTATCGTGTTCATTGCAAAGGCGGCACCCGGACAGCGATGCAGTCCGGCCCCGAAGGGAAGATAGGCGTAGGGGGGAGCCCCACCCAATTCAGTTCCAAAGAAACGGTCTGGAGAAAAGGATTCTGGAGAACTCCAGTATTTCTCATCGCGATGTAGTGAATAGGTGCAGATGAAAACAACGGCTCCCTTCGGAATGGAATCCTCTCCTAGAGCCGTTTGCGAAACAGCACTACGAGACATCATCCAAGCGGTGGGGTATAGACGAAGCGTTTCGCGAATGACTCCCTCAATTACCGGCATTCTATCGGACGTTTGCGCACCCAAAGAGCCCTCCGCTTCTTTCCTAACCTTCTCTTGCCATTCTGGATTTTGCGCGAGCAAACAGCAGACCCAAGACAGTGTCGTTGCAGTTCCTGCATAGGCATTCAATAGAGTTCGCACCATCGCTCTAGTCGCCGGCATGCGCGGAGGAAGGTTAAGTTCAGGAAGGCCGTTTTCCGTTTTTGCCTTGAGAATGACTCCTATGATTTCCTCCTGACGAAGCATCGCCGTACGCGCATGCGCCTGAAACTCTCCAAATTCGGGAGAATTAGGAGTTCCGCGGCGAGATAAGGCAAGAGAGTCTTCGTGCTGCATGGAAGCCAAAAAAAACTCTTCGGCAAGCTCGCCCAGTTCGAAGTCAAAGACGGCTTTGGTCATAATTTCTATGCTTAAGCATGCCAAAATCGGAAATATATCTACGTTTCCGCCTTCGGGTAGCTTTTGCCTTAAGAAGTCGGCGTAGCTTTCAGTGCGGGAAGCCACCTCCTGGAGAGCAGTCGAATTGGCAGGGGCATCCGGACGCCCCTGGCGATCGAGCAGGAGGGCCGCCCGTCCCACCGTCCCGAAGATCGGCCCGATATGAAGGTAGGGATGCTTATCTTCTACAAATATTTCGTGTTGTTTCCCTAACACCTCTTTGATCATCTCCGGGGCATGAATTAAGAAAAGCTTACCTTCCAAACCCGGAATGAAACTCGTGATGTTTGAACCTTCGCGCGATTTCTCGACGACGAGGGCCAATCGATCATTGAGTCTCATATCCGCTAAAACTTGTTTGTAGGTAAGGCCAAAACCTTTCATACGACTACCTCAGGGGGCACAAAACGAGGGACGTGAACTGTTTCTGTCACTACCCCGTTATCAAATACCAAAACCTTTGAAACATCAGCGAGAAAATCGGAACGATGACTTATTTTTATGCAGGTGCGGCCTTTTGAAAGCTCAGCGAGCGCTTCAAGCACTATCTTTTCATAGTTACCATCTAGATGCGACGTTACTTCGTCTAGGACCAGGATCGAGGGGTTACGCAAGACCATTCTGGCTATAACGATGAGCTGCCGCTCGCTTGCACTTAAGCCGAATCCCTGATGTTTGATTTCTGAGTCGAGGCTTAGTCCCTTTCTCTGAAAAAAAAAGGCAAGACCTACTTTCTCACACGCGGAAAGGATTGCTTCCTCCGAATGGGAGTTACCGAGCGAGATATTTTCACGTAAGGTGCCTGGAAACAGAAGAGCGTCCTGAGCTAAGTAGCCAATATGGCTTCGAATCCAGTTTCGTCGATAGACTCTTAAGTCGAGCCCGTCTACCTTGATCTCTCCTTGGTAGGGACTACTTCCTAGAAGGAGCTTCGC
>JAYVQZ010000064.1:0-11600 GCA_043776735.1 Deltaproteobacteria bacterium
GGTAGTTTGAGCCAGACTCCGTTTAGGAGGCGGAGGTGGCGCCTTGAATTCTTGTAACGGTTTTGCCCCAGAGGCCTCCCCATCGGTTGCGGGAAGCTGAGGCTTTTTCATTGCGGCAGGGGGTGGTACGATTTTCAACTTCTCAACAACCATTGGCTTTTGCGTCGCTACTGGCTCAGGCGCCGCTTCAACGACTGGTTCAGGTGCCACTTCATGGACTCGTTCCGCTGCCGCTTCAACGACTGGTTCCGCTGCCGCTTCAACGACTGGTTCAGCTGTCGCTTCAACGACTGGTTCAGGTGCCACTTTAAGGACTGGTTCAGGTGCCACTTCAAGGACTGGTTCTGCTGCCGCTTCGCCGACTGGTTCAGCCAGCGTCTCAACGACTAACTCAGGCAATGGCTCAACCACTGACGGGTCTTCCACTTCCGGGGCCGCCGTTATTTCCACAACAGGCTCGGCTACTGCTGCTGGTGGATTTGATGCGATCAAGGAGAAGTCGTTAAGATCGGTGGTAATGGGAAGGTCTGATTCTAAGCCCGGTTCCAAGTCTTCGGTGCTTAAAAGAGGAGGGAGAGTATTTTCTACGCCAGCAGCGCCTGTTTCTAAGGCCTGCTGCTCTTCAACAAGGGTGGCAGTGGGATCGGAATGTTCAATGGGTATCCCCGCCATTAACTCGTCGATCGATGCGGAGAGGTCGGCGGGCATTTCAAGGGTAGGGGACTCCACACTTAAACTCTTAGCAGCCGCGTTTCCGATCGACGCGGCTAACTTTTCTTGTTCATTAACTAAGGTGTTTTCGATGGTATCAAGGAGCGCGCCGATCTTTGCGCTGACAGTTTCCTCAAGTTGAATCAATCCGGATTTTAGCTGGGAGAGGATCTCTTCGAGTGCGTGCGCCTGGTTTTCTAAACCATGGTACTCAATAAGCCTGGCCCCGCCCTTTATCGTATGTGCCTTTCGAAAGGCATCCTCAATCTCTTCCTGAGTCAGGGCTTCGGGCGACTCTCGATTAGTGAACCAGCCCCTGAGCTGGTTCACATTTTCAGAGCATTCTACAAAAAAAGTTTGCGCGATTTCAATGCGCAAGTCATCGGGGATGGCATCGGGGGCGGCTTCTTGATTTAAAAAAAAGTCGAGGCTAGAAACTATAGCTTGAACCGTCTCAGCGTTGGGGGGTGGTTCGTCCTCAGCATGGGTTAGATAGTCGACGCAACTCTGCATCACGGCGTCCAGGCCATCAGTGTTGGTAAGGGCGCCGGATTGGAGCCGGTAAAAGAGCGTCTCCATGCGGCCAGTAATCGATTCGACAGCGGTGGCGCCCACTGCGCGAGCCGCACCTTTGAGAAGGTGGGAGACTTGAAAGATTTGACTGAAAACTTCGGGTAGTTTTTCAGCAGGGGAGCCTTGGGCTTGGGTGAGCGACGTTTGTAGTTGCGTCACTCCCAGCGCAAGTTCCTCTTTAAAAGCGGCTTTTAATTTTACCTCGAGGTCGGTCACACTCGGTAGGCCTCCATGGCCTTACGCAGCTCTTGTCCCAGGGTATTGAGGTTGGCTACCGCTCGTTCCAATCCGCCGGTTCCCGTTGCCGTCTGTTGGCTGGCCTGAAGAATGTCCTTCATTGCCTGACTCATTTGCTCTAGGCCAATTTGTTGCTGATTGGTAGCGCCCATGATCTGTTGGAATGCGCCAATGCTTTCATGTGTGGTTTTGACCATCTGGGTGATGGTTTGATGGCTCACTTCCACGGTGGCCCTACCGGATTCCACTCTTTTAACTGCCTCTTCGGTGAGCATCACGGAACTGTTGATCCCTTTTTGGATCTCCCCAAGAATAGCTCGAACTTGGAAGGTTGACTGTTTGGCTTGGTCCGCAAGGTTTTTAATCTCATGCGCCACGATACTGAAACTACGACCATGCTCGCCGGCTGCGGCAGCTTCTATTGCGGCATTCAACGCGAGAAGGTTGGACTGCTCCGCAATATCATTCACGTTGGTGATGATTTCGCTAACCGCTTGAGCCTTTTCGCTGAGATTAATTATGTGCTCTGCCACCGTCTCAAATTGCTGACGAATGGCCTCCATGATCTTGGACGTGTTTTCAACAGCCTCCACACCCGATTGGCTGGTGCTGGCTGTGCTCTCAGCAGTAGAAGCAACCTCTTTGGCACGCTCAGAAATTTGGTGGCCGCTCTGGCGAATCTGTTCCATAGTTGCTGTGGTCTGTTGAACCGTGGCGGCCTGCTGTTTTGTGCTAGCTGCCTGCTGCTGGGTGGCAGAGAATATTTCGTTTGCGGCCGCCGATAGCTTTTCTGTCGTGCCCCACGTCTGTACTGCCATTTTTTTGAGGCCTTCTAACATGGTGTTAATAACGGCAGATAGCTGACCAATCTCATCTTGAGAGGTCACTTTAATCTTCTCCTGGAGCAGATTTCCTTGGGCGATTTTCAAGGAAACGTCCACGACGGCCTGAAGGGGAACCACAATTCCACGAATGATTTTCCAACTCATGAAAAGCGAAAGGAGTAGCACAATAGCAACAGAAATGAGCTGACCGCGGATCATCATCTTCACCCGCTCTTCGGAGTGACTCTGAACATTTCGCACCACTTGGTTGGTAGCAGCATAGGCCTTTTGATTGAGCGCACCAATCTCATTGAGCATTGTGGTAAAGGCCGCATCACGGGTCTTATCTTTAACCAAGAGATCCGACTTTCGACCAATCTCCGTCATGATGTCTCGCACGTCGGTGAGGTCTGATTCTATCTGTTTTGTTGGAGCCTGAAGCACTTGGCCAAGCGACTTTCCTTCGAGGTCAAACACTAGTCCACCGACCGTTAACGCGTGAAGGGTGTCGAAGAACAGTTTTCTGGTACCGACAAAGTCCGACTCGTAGCCTTGAGTCGCTAGGAGGACCTCGGCGAAGTGGCGTTGGGCCAGTACCTGTTGCTGACTGGCGACATCAACTAGAAGAGAGAGAGTCTTGTTCTGCTCGAGTGTGTATAGGGTATAACCCACGATACCGGCGATGGTTCCCATTAACATGGCTAACACCAGACCAATTTTATTAGCGACATTAAGTCGGGCTAAAAAGCCGAGCTTTGTTGCTTTTCCTGTAGGCGCCGGTGGGACCGAAGTTGACGCCGGTGATGCTTCTGCTGGGGGAGTGGTATTCGCCGTGTCTTTATTCTTTTTCTTGAAGAACTTGAACGCCATTTGAGTAACCTCGTTGAAAAAATGATTTCGCCGGTGAATCTCGTCTACAAGTAGGCCTGTATTAAAGCGTCTGCATTCAGAATCATGATCCCATCTGAACCCCACGTCCGGAAGTAGCTGTTTAGCTCTTTGCACTGATTCCAGCGGGCTACGCTAAACGTGGGAATCGTTTCCACCATATCAATTCGGGGTATGCAAAGGCCGATACGATCCAGGCCTTTGCGTAGCAATACAAAAAAACCATCCTCTTTCGCTTGAGGGCGAGCTCTTCCAATTAAGACCCATGGGTCGAGTATGGGAATGATCTCCCCTTGATAAGAGATAAACCCCACTAGTTCGGCCGGTCCTCCAGGAACCTCAGTGATTTCAGACGAACTCAAAACGTCAGAAATTTTCAGCAACGGTATGGCCATGCGACCATCCAATAAAGGGGCCATTAGCCATCGTTCTTTACTTAAATGTTTATCGACCAAGTCCCTTTTTGCGTACCGTTCTGCTCTCTCTAAATAGACTTTTTCAATCTTTTTCGGCGGTTCTGTGGTCGTATCCAGCGCCAGTGCCAGCTTTGCCCGCACCTTCTCCCAGTCAAAGGTAGGGTGGGGCAATGCGACTGATTCTGGACTGGGTTCTGCCTCGCTGGCCAATTGAAGGGCTTCACTCATTGGCAATTTATCCGTTCTCTTTTTCCCGATTAAGTGCGGAATCGACCATTCCCAATAAATTCCCAACCGTTAACTGTTCTCTGGCGTAGAGGACTTCATCTTGTCCACGATTCAGTAAACTTTCTCGGGTCATCTCCCAGATTTTACGAGCCTCGTCGTGCTTTCCCTCTTCAAAGAAGAGGAGTCCGAGGTGGAAACTCGCCAAAAAGAAATCAGGGTTTAAATAAAGAACTCTCGTGAGATTTTCTCTGGCTTGTTGGGTTTCCCCTAGGTTGTGATTGACCAAGCCTAAATAGTAGAGGACTTCGTGATTGAGTGAGTCTTTTAGGATCATTGACTCTAACAGGGTACGGGATTCACTAAGCTTTCCCTGGTTAGCCCCTTCCATCACTGAATCTAAAGTGGCCGCGCTGTTTTTTGCAGCCGCTCGTAGGCTTTTTGGAAAGGGACTTTTGGGCTGAGGTGGCGCCGCTTTTTTTGATTTTGCGGGTTGGCTGGCTTGGACTGTATTGCTGGGACCTTTTTTTCTGTAAAGTAGTCCGCCCGGGAAAGTTACCGGTTCAAACCAATTCTCGAAATCGGGGCCGACTTCAGCGGGCGCCACGGCTAGGTAGCCTCCCTCGACAAGGGCTTCTGAGACCTTTCCTAGAAATGAGTTTAGAGATTTAGCATCAAAATAGATAAGGACATTGCGAAGGAATATTAAATCGAATCCAAACAGATTCTGACTAGCTGAAGGAATAGGGTCGGCGGCGAGGTTATGAAACTCAAAGTGAACTCCTTGCCGATAGCTGTCTTTTATTTTCCATCTCTGCATCGCGTTATCAAAGTACTTTTCTCTCTCTAAATCGCTCACGCCACGGAGACTCCAGTCTTCGTAGATACCTTCCATTGCTTTGGCCAATGAGTCCGAATTGAGATCGGTGCCTATAAGACAAGGAGGATGGCCCGCAATTTGTGCGGCAAAGGATTCTTGTAACAATATTGAAAGAGAGTACAGCTCCGCGCCATTGGAACAGCCGGCACTCCAGACCCTAAGCACATCCTTGCCCCCTTTTTTGGCAAAGAGTTCAGGGAGGATCTTTTTAGTAGCTTCGAACTGTTCTCGGTGCCTAAAAAAATAGGTCTCACCCACCGTAAGTTCTTTTACCAGTAGCTCAAATTCTTTTTTTCCGGTGACCCCATCTTGTAAGTAGGCGAGGTATTCCACTTCGGCAGAAATTCCCAAAGAATCCATTCGAACGAGCACTTTTCTATCCAATTCATCGGGGCGAGACTCCAGATATTTTAGTCCTGTCCGGGAGATAAGAAAACGCGCAACATACTCCATACGAGAGGGAGCTGGCTGGGAATCGTTTTGTGCTTGTCCAATATTCGGTTTCATGCGGCGATGTTTTTAAGTAATTCTTCTTGTTGAGCTTGGGATACGAGTAAAGTCTCAAACTCCTTTGCTCTCTGGATTTCTTCCTTCATCAAAAGTTTGTTTACGCTTATTAAAGAGATTTTCTCATCATTAATAATGAACTCGGAGTCAACGCAGTCGCTAGCAATTAGTGAGTTTTTAACCGGGACAATAGTCTTAGGGTCAACTTCGTGAATGCCGGTTGCTTTTCCGATAATTAAACCCAGAGGGCCAGTTTCCGATTTCACAAGTAATATCGGTGTGTATAAACCGAGAGCAATTTCTTTGACTTTAAATAGGCGATCGAGCCGAAATATCGGAATTAGTTTTCCACTGAGGTTGAGTAGCCCTTCCAGTGAATGCGGCATTTCGGCGGTTTTCCATAGCTTTGCCATTGGAAGAAGTTCGAACACTTCTTCGGTGCGCAAAGCGCAACGATGTTCCTGAATTTGAAAAACGATGAACTTCATCGGTGCCTGAGTGATTGGTGCAGTAAAAGTGATTTAGAAAAAAAGAAAATCGATGGGGACCCGAGGGCCTACGGTTTTCTCAGAGCGTCTGAGTCTCTACAAGATACTCTTATTATTATAGGCGCTTCTTCGGTTCCCGTGTTCTCTTTTTTAAAATCTCTATTTGATAACTGTCAGTTTTGGTCTTGGCGCATGGTGGGGCGCCAATATTTTGGCGGTTGTCTTATCGATTCCATATCCGGAGAAGGCAAAGGAGCCGTGGCGGCTGCTTCGTTCCAGAGTAAGGTTGCCACTTTCGCCGAAGGCTTCTAAGGCAAGCCCCATAGCGCGTCGCAAGATGTCCTCTTCAGAGAGTCCGGGCTGCGCTTTGAAATAAGCCAGAAATGTGGAATAACACTCAAACTGAACCGAGTACTCTTCCTCTATTTTTACCGATCTTAAACGTGCCATACGATTCACCACTGGGCTCTCCTTTTTTGCTAAAATGCGCGTGGGGAAGAACGGCTTTGCGATCAATGATTCAGTATGCGCTTCTGCAACGCGCTGTTTCAACTGTAAGTTTTCCGACAAAGGGCCGATAAAAGGCATCCCCGAAACGAGGGATGCATTCTCCCTGTATACGTGAGCGTTTATGCCGTGGTTTCTGCAACTTATCTGGAGCTACCGAACTGAGATCATCCTTACCCTTCAACTATTGGAGAAGATGCGAAAGACGGCGGCTGAAACCGCGGCCGAATATATTCGAATTCAAATCCGACGCGGGCTGGTGAATGGACTTTTAAGCCTTTTCTTTCAGATCTCACTATTGTGGGTGGCACACCTACTATGTCTCCATCGGCCCGGGCAAAGAAGTGAGCGTTATGCTTCAGTGGTACTGTGGCTCATTACTTTAAATAATCTGTTTCAACTGTTTTTCTTTTCGATTCCCGAGCTGAAAGGCGTCTATCGGCTGTTGCGGGGCAAGGTGGGGTTTGCGATGAAATACTTTTTTGGGGTTTCTTTAACAACGGAGTTAACTCGACCTAGCTTATTGATTCTAATTTTTTGTCTTATTCTCGGTTTGGGTTCTCGTACCCAAATGGCGAGATCGTTTTCCTACTTTGCGCCATGGCATAAAAATAGGGCGCCGCACTCACTGAGTGCGGCGCCCCTAATTTCACCAAAATGAGATCCCCTAGCCTTGCTTCGAATACGCCCTAGCATTTAATTGATTGAGATCCCCCGCCTTTTACGGCGGACGATAAAATTGGCGCGCCAAGCGCGACCAATTTTAAAATGGCGACGGAATGCTAGGTTCGCCTAAGTAATTAGCCGCCCAGTTTACCCACCGCATCTCTTGCGCGCTCTTATAACTTAGCAAGGACTCTTTTGATGTCTGGTGAGCCGCGCCAAAGCTCTTTGCTTTTCCGCTAGCCAGAGCATGGATGAACTGGCGGTGAACCATATGCGAGGTGCCAGGGGTCTTGGTCGATTTGGGATCTGGGTCTTCTGGCGCCAGCCCATAGGTGGAATTCCCCATTGCCGCAAAGGCGGAAGCCTGGTGACGAACCATCTTGTCTACGAAAGATCCATCGTAGAATCGACCCGCCAGACACCCCTGGGTGTAGTAAAAAATAGGGTTTTGATTTGTGAATGAAGGGAAACCAAACATCGAGCTGAGCTTCATGTTGTAGGACGTATTGGAATGTCCCAAGTGATTGACGAGTGAAAAATTCTCTTCATTCACCATCTTGAGCGCTTTGCTTCCACTCCACTTTGCTTTTCTGTCGTCTAAGTTTTCAACGGACCAGTCGGTACCGAAACCTTGAGTGGTAAAACCATGGTCGCTTGAGGTTCCTACGAGCTGAACGAGATAGTCCATACCTGAGAGGTCTTTTTCTGGGAAAAGGTCCTCTCCTAGAGATAAACTTTTTTTAGAAAGCGGGTTCTCGGCAGCCCATTTGCTTTTACGTACAAAGTTAGCAAGTTCGGCATCGGTTTCCATCGCCGCTCGGCCCACGGTGACTTCAGAAAGAAAATCAACGTCCCCACCGTCCTCGCCGTCGTTGGGCTCTGCGTAAATGCCGTTGCCATTTCCGTCGAAGGAGCCGTCAAGATTGGAGTAGTAAATGTCGCCTGCAATCTTCTCTTCAACGTCGGTCCATCCCCCGTTGAGGTAGGCGCTAATCTTCGACCAAAGGCGCCGATTGGGAATCACCTCGCCGCCGCCAGAGGTTTTAGATTTTCCCATCAACAGAACAAATTGGATGGCAGACTCTTGATACTCCTTACGAATAAAGTTGCGGACTTTATCGGGGTCATCTTTTCCTTGAGTGCTCAACACTTCGGCAAGGGGAACCACTTTCGAATTTAGCTTTCGCTTGGCCAAGCTTTCTTGAAGGTCTTTTACGCTATTCTCTCCGGCGTAGGCGATTACGTTGTTAGTAGCAATGATAAGGTATTCATAACCGGCGCGCCGATTGTTGCTGGCATACCAGCTGTCGATCACTTCGGGGTTTTGGATGAGCGCTTGCACCGATTGCGCCTGCTCTTTGGTGAGAGCCGAGTCCTGGGCTTGCTTGGGGGCATAGTCAACGTGCACCACGATTTTCTTCGATGCGTTTAATTCTCTAAGATGTGAGTCATAACTCACTGGAAAGAGGTTTAAGCTGGCAATGGTCACTCCATGCTTTTTCTGTAACGCGACCACGGCATCGGTCGCGGGAAATCGCGCTGGAATGGTAGGCGCCGCTGAGGGGATCAGGTTTTTTGGAGGGTCTTTTAACCAAGAGAGTGGGGCCATGCCTTGAGACAAGGCGGGAGTTCCTCTCATCTTGCGAGCGCCCTCCTTTTCAATTCGGTAGCCGGTAAACTGGCTTCCTGCAGGCAAGGCAACTAGGACGTTGGCCACTGGGAGCTTGGGCATTCCTGCATCGATAGTGAGAGGTAAGTTACCCACTTCGACGCCTACGCTGCCACCATTTCTGAGAAATTGTGCATCGGGGAAGTTCAGAGTTACCTGAATTTCATTTGCGGATTGGTGGATCTGCGGAGAAAGGGCAACAACGGCGCTTGCTCCCTGGGCTAGTAGTAATGAAAAAACACCAAGCAAATAGCGGGCGTATTTCATGGGAAGATCTCCTAGGTTTTTTGGGGGACTGTATGTTGACCCAACAATAATACTCCCCACGGGAGGGAATGAAAAGTTGGTGCGGTTGGTGGGAATGTCGCGTAGGGGCAAAAAAAAACCGGGCTCTGAAACAGAGCCCGGTTTCTAAACTCGAAAAGCGCGAATGCTGATTACAGATTCACGGTCCAAAGGAGCTGTAAAATTCCTTTTTGGAAGGCATTGGAAAGATCCGTTGTGGTTAAGCTGCTCGCCACGAGGTTCTTCGAACGGTACGCGATACCAACCGTATGGGTGTCGTTGAGGTCGAGGTCGAGTTCAGGCCAAATCCAAAAGTTGGCTTCCCATTTGTCGCTGTTTTTTGCCCCTGCAAAGTTACGATTGCGGTAGGCATCCATAATCAACGGGAGGGAGAACGTTAGGTTCTTAAGTATCTTGATGTCGACATTGAGTACGACGCGGTTTTGGAAATACGGATTGGCTTCGCCTGCATTTCCGTTCTTGCTAAAGAACCAGGCAACCGGCGCCTCGCTGATGTCGGCTTTTAAAATGCCAAAATCATGCTGGAGTTTGAACGAGCCGTAGGCCGCAGTCAGAAAACCTGTGCCAGCCATTGAGTCGTCTGTAGGAGAATAAATGCGACCTTGGAAGGCTAGAGTGGTAAGCTTGTCTTCGCTCTTATATATTTCTGCTACTTTCACTCGGGCAAAACCACCGTCACCACGAAGATGAACGCCTTTCCCTTGCAAAGAGGTCGCAGGGAAAAGGTCAGTTTTGAAGAACTGAGCATAGGACAGTTTGGTCGTTTTATTGAACTGATATCCCGCTTCAAGGGTGTTCTCGGTATCTACGTTGCCATTGCGGCTCGCCCAGCTTGGACGAACTTCAAAAGTGCCAAACACCTTCTCATCCGAAGGCGCCGAAACCGTGGCGGTAGAAGAATTCGAAGACGGTGTTGCCGTCGTCGTGGTGTTTGTTGTGGTCGTCGTTTGAGGAGCTGCTAACGCGAGTCCTCCGACCAATCCTGTGAGAACGCTAAAACGCACTAAACCTGTCATTTTATTGATCCTTTCCCCTGAAATTTAAAAGCTGTGAACCGGAATGACGCATCATATCAAAATGCTGATAACTCTTCATCAACAATATTGAAATGGAATGCTTCTCCCCGACCCAACGGTGCCAGTCCCCCAAATACGGCAGTAGAGCAAGTAAGGTGCCAAAAAACGGCGCCTTTTTTTGGGCAGGGTATGGCCAATTCCAGGCGGAAATCAGATTCCGGAGCCAGGAAGCGTTAAGTCGGGGGCATTTTGACACTGAATTTTTTCAGGGCGGGGCGGTACGGCTCCGGCGTCAGCGTAGTGGGTGGAGAAGCTTTTGCGTTGTTTTAACAGTCTTAAACCCTGTTTTCTCCAAACCACTTCGAAATGAAGCTCAAAGTGGGAAGCTAAGTTCTTCCCGAGAGCCGGGTAGACCGCCCACCCCTCGTCTTGAAGAATCCACGGAACCTCATCTTGAGCCATCCGCTCTTGGAAGAGCGACTTCCAGCGTACCAGTCCGGCAAACGTGGAGGGGACGCACACTGCCATGTCGTCATAGAGGCTTTGCTGCAGGGGAACCCTCCCTGCTATCGCCGAGGCAAGTAGCGCTTTTTCTCCCAAGGCATAAAATCGACGAACTGAAAATCTGGCCAGTTCGGTGGCGGCCAAAACCGCCGCTCGGTCCGTTACGGGGTGAAAAGCCAGCGGAGCGATCGTTTCCGGGGCCAAAATTCTTGAGAAGCCCCGGCCCGCCGAACTCTGGAGCACTTGGAGGGCGCCAAGGCACAGAAAAAATCCTGCAAAAGCGCCCTTTATCCACCTCTTTTTCCCGAGGGAACTAGCCCACCGATTTTCTGTATCCGCATAGAGAAGGCCAATGAGGGCTCCCGTGCCTAAAAAAAGCTGGCTTGCCGCACGTCCTAGAAGAGCGCCACACCACAAAGGAGAAAGCCAAAGAAAGACGTATGCAAAACGGTTTCGTTTTTCAAAAAAACAGCGCACGGCGGCCGCATAAAAAAGCAGCTGGTAAGGCAATAGCGCCCAGCGTCCCCAGTGGCTTGGCAAATCTGCGATGAGATCGACGGGGGTAAAATCCCAGGGGAAAAAGAGAAAAGAGAGCAGCCGCCAGCCGCTTTTATCCGACGAGTGTTGCGAGTAGGTAAACGGCAACCAGAGTGCGTCCCACCAATATCGTTGTCCCCCACCCACTAGTCCAATGGCCATCACCCCTACAGCACAACCAGCCAAGGTTAATAGGGCAACTTTACCGACCGCCAGCGACATCTCACGCTTTCTCTCGGCGAGGGCGGCAAGGACAAAGGCGGCTAGGCCCAGGGCGCCAACGGTCTGCTTGGTGTGGATGGCTAGAGCAAAGAAAAAAGCGGTTAACCCCACGCGTCGATTGCGGAGGAAACAGGCAAATGCCAACAGGCAAAAAAAGTAAGAGAGGTGATCGTTATAAAAAGACCCGAAAATGGGAAGAAAGGAAAGCGCGGAGGCCAGTGAGGCAAGGTGAGCTGCGCGGGAGTTTTGAGTGAGAAACCAGACGATTGAGTAAATGAGTGCTGCCATTGCCACATTTAGAAAACCCGAAAGCAGACACCACGCCCAGCCAGCGGAGGGGATTACCCAAAAGGCGAGTCCACCAAGAAGGGGGGCCACGGGGCCTTGAGGGAGAGAGAAGTCACGATAGGGAATCTGGCCGGCG
>JAYVQZ010000065.1:0-2953 GCA_043776735.1 Deltaproteobacteria bacterium
ATCTAATTTCTGGAGATAACAGCGAGCGTGAGTTTACCGGCTATGAGAAGGGGCTTGGCTGGCTGGAACACCGTCATCGTATCAGCCCTCATTCGCCCGTAGTGATTGCCAATGACACTTTCACAAGTTCCTATGGCGGATCGGATTTTCTTAAGGACTTCACTCTTCCCAAGATACAGCTCGGCTTGGCTATGGGAGCCCTCATTGGTCATATCGATTTCTTTCCCCAAGCAGTGGGGTGGAACCACACTAGCTTTCAAAAATGGGTTCGCACCAGCCTAATGGCGGCTAGGTGGGAAACCATTCAACAGCTTTTGCCATTCTCTCTTTCTTATAAGGATAAGCAGCTCTTTGGGTCGGGAAAGAACTTTTTTAATTCTGGGTCCCCAATGAGTGAAAACTACCGCCAATATATGGAGACATGGCTATTTAAAGACCCACCATCAGAAAGTGATTTTACCGAGAGCTGGCACTCCAAAGAGGCGCTGACGGTAGAGTCTAGAGCGCGATTAAGAGCCAAGGCCCGATGCATTTTATGCGAGCATCAGTTGAGCCGACGAGCGATGGAAAATGAAATCGGGCTCTTCGATCCTAAGTTTGCCCTAAAAAATGCGGTGCGTTCTATGTTGAAGTCCCAGACGTTTCCGCTGAAGTTGTGGCGTTCCGCGGCTTCCCTGGCACAACTTGCCTTAAAGAAACAGTAAGCTTTTCTACTAAGGACTCCCGTTTTACCCACTCGCGCTCCGCCCGTTGTTTTAGCGCCATTCCTAGCTCGCGGGCGCTCTTGAGAATCGAGGGAGACTGAGATTCCCCTTCACGCCAGTTGGCCATGGGGATTGCGCGTTGAATAAGAGATTCAAGCCCTTTTCGAATCACAAAAGCCTCCAATCCGGTAACGTCGACTTGGAGTGCTGTCTCTAACGCAATGTCTTGCTCCAATTCAGGGGCAACATCGCTGGCGATACAGAAAGTATGATAGAGGTCGGCCAACGAGGAAAAACCTGCCAAGGAAAGCGTTCGAGCGTCAGTCGCCAAACATAAAACATTACGAAGTACCCACCAGCTCTCTGACATTTTAGAAAGCAATGTCCATTCTTGATCAAAGAAGGTGAATTGGCTTTTTCCTTTTTCGTTCGTCGTTTTTGTCGTGTTAGTGAGCAGAGCATCAACGGCATGGCCGTCGAGCATTCCGTCATGGTCCCACGTTTTAAAAACCGATTTGGAAAACTCTTTCCATAAGGAAAGAAATGCCTCTCTTTCGCCAAAGAAAGCCTGCGAAAGGAGAGCAAATCGCAATGAACCCACTGCCGAGAGTGGCTCATCCAGTGGTGTCCAACGAACTTTATGGTAATGGGGCCGTTCTTGAGCAATTGCCATCTCTTTTTTTCTTACTTCGCCCGTATGTTTGCCGGTCAAAAGAAATTGGGTTTCGGTAGGCCGATTTCTCAGAACGTTGTAATGCCAGGCCAGTACCGATTCATGTCCTTTTAGAAGATGGTCACGGGTTGGGGAACTCTTCTCCAGAGAGGCGACAAATAAGAAGGAGTTGGCGAAGTCTGCGAACAATCCGGCCGAAGCCAACTGATTTAATGCCAACGGTTCACAAAGTGTGGAGCGCTTTTCCCTATGGTAGTCCTCAAACGGACGACTAGAGGAAAGGGTTGCTGCGGTTTCGGGGAACTTCTCTGCCATCTCTTCACGCACTAGGGTGTGAGGCATTTTATAGTCAGGAAAGGGAAAGTACTCGTCGACCTTGGCAAAGCCTGAAGTCTTGAGCATGCGGTTTAAAACTTTTCTAGAGAAGGTTCTTGGAGAAGGGCCCGCCGGATATCCGCTAATTCCGTCGAAGCGAAATCCGGTATGATCTTCACCGGCACCGGCCCAATACTTAAGCCCCATCTGATTTTCGATGGCGATGATTAAAACGCCGTTGGGTTTGAGCCAACGGCTCATCAAGGAAAGGCCCCACGCAAAGGCATCCCCTTTAAAATCGGATGGGGGGGTGAGGTACTTTTCGGCGTACTCAAGTACCCCAATGGAGAGGGCCACGTCATAGAGTTGGTGAGGCGTGACGTCTGCAAAATTGGCGACCGTGCCCTTCACATCCAGACCGCGCAGTCTGGCCATGGCTCCCTCAAAGCGGCTTTGGGTTCCTTCGATTAGAAACAGCGATTGGCAGCGCTCGGCAACTCCTCGGGAGACAGCGCCAAGGCCAGCTCCAAACTCAACCACGTCCAACCCCGCAAAGTTGAAGGGACGTAAGAGGTTTCCTCGCTCAGGAGAAAGATGGTAACGAAATGGCCATTCCCCGTACCGCGACGGCGAGACCCGACTCATTGAAGAGACGTCAGGAGCGTGGGTAAGCTCTGCCGCAATTTGCGCCTCAATCGGCTTACCATCGGAGTAAGAAATTTCGCTCATTTGAGCTCCTACGGGTTGAACAATGCCCCTCGACGGGAGGGGGGAATTCCTATTAGGGTCGGTTTAACCATGAATCGATACGGGGATAAACTTAAATCCAATCTAGCTTTGCTCGTAGCGGCTGCAGAACAATTCCTGGCCCGCCCCGAGGTTTTTGAGGTCTTTAACGCCGCTACTGCCAGGCTTGTCGAGGGTTACCGAGCCGGCGGCAGGCTTTATATTTTAGGAAACGGCGGTTCGGCCGCGGATGCCAGCCACTTAGCTGCGGAGTTTGTCGTGAAAATGGGGCGAATGCGCCAGCCATTGCCTGCCGAGTCGCTGTGCTCTGACGTGGCTACTTTAACCGCAATGGCAAATGATTTTGGTTACGATGAGGTCTTTGCCCGTCAAATTGAAGCTAAAGCCGGAAAAAACGACATGGTTTTGGCTCTGTCCACTTCAGGGCAATCTCCCAGCGTGCTTAGGGCATTGGAAGTCTGCCGTAAGAAAGGGATCCCTTCATTGCTACTTGGCGGAAGAGATGGTGGCAAAG
>JAYVQZ010000066.1:0-11575 GCA_043776735.1 Deltaproteobacteria bacterium
CTTAATCAGGTAGATTTTTCGACGCTGCTGCTATCTGTTGCGACCGGAGCGATGATCCATTTGGGACTGACTCCGGACCCGGCAACGAAAAAAACAGTGAAGAACCTCGAGATCGCAAAGCAGAACATTGAACTTTTGCAGATGCTTAAACAGAAGACACAAGGCAACCTCACTCCAGAAGAAGGACAGCTTCTCGAGGCGCTTTTGACCGAAGTCCGCCTTCGGTTCGTAGACGCGTCAAAGACCCCCTGATGGTTTTAGAATTTGTAACCGACCTGCATGATAACAACCGGAATAAAGCCTCCCCAGTTGATATAGATCTGCGGGAAATTGTGATTAAAAATGTATTGCCCGCCAAGGGAAGCTGCCAAACTGAGGCGTTCAAAGAAAAGAAAACGGTAGCCCACCGAGAAATGGGCAGACAGCGAATCATTTTTGAATTCATTTAATGTAGCCTTTCCACGATAAAGAAAAGCACCGATTCCTAATAGGGCCCACGGCCCTTGGAACAGCTCGCTGTAGTGATAGGAAAAGGTAGCATGGTATCCAAAACCGCTGATGCTTCCGGTACCCACGTTGGATGCAAAATAGGACGCCTGAACGCCCACCGAATAATGCTGAGAAATTCCCTGTTCAAGATGGAAATAGGGGCCCAAAGACTGAAGCCCTAGAGAAAAGACTCGCTGATTAAAAGGATCGGGAAGGCTGGTTGAGATGGTCCGCTTAGCAAACTCCGCCGTACGTTGGTAGGTCATCGATCCCGGACGCCACGCTTTGAAACTAACGCCGGCCTTTAGCCCCGCATTACGGCTGGTGATGTGAACTAAGAAGTCATCGTCCAAGACGTCGAGCACTTGGCCACAGGCAATGATGTCTCGATAATCAATTTTCACGCCCTGATGGCCCAACCGCCTAAAACAGATGCGATCGTTTATTTCCCAGACCCGTTTTGGATCCTTGGAGACGCTATAAACGTCGTCGGGCAGCCCCGACAAAATTTTTACCTCCCCCGCGCGCGCGGTTATGCCTTGAGTCATAACGAGGAAAATTAAAAGACACAGCTTCACCTTGTCTTAATCGGCAGAATGGCTGGCTAAAAAAAGCGCGCCGCGTTATGTCGGAAGTCCAAGAATGCGTCGAGCCTCATCGGGAGTCGCCACTTCACGGCCCAGCTCCCCTGCGATCCTTACTACGCGGGCTACTAGCTCCGCGTTACTTTTTGCGGGCACGCCTTTGGAGTAATAGAGGTTGTCTTCAAATCCCACTCTTACATGACCGCCCATGGCGATGGCATGAGCCGATAGCGGCAGTTCGAAGCGGCCCACCCCGGCAACCCCCCAGACGGAATCAGGGGGAAGGTGTTCCACTAAATACACAAGGCCTGCAATCTCCCCCGACAATGCCCCGGGCACTCCCAAGACAAACTGACAGTGAAAAGGTGCACGGACCACTTTCTCCTTAACGAGCTTTCTCAAGTTATCGAGATGACCAGCATCGTAAATTTCGTATTCGGGAAGCACGCCATACTTGGCAAACGCTTCGCCTAAGCCCCGCATTTCAGTAAAAGTGTTTACGAAAATGTCCTCTCCGAAATTCATCGTTCCTAAATTAAACGAAGCCATTTCGGGCTTCAAAGACAGAGGGGCAACTCGCCTTTCCATTCTCTCGCCCACGGCTCCGCCGGTGGAGAATTGCAATATAGGACGCTCAGGGCAGGCTGCCCCAATCGCCTCTACCGTTCTTTTAAAATGGAATAATTCCTGACTTGGCTTTCCCGCATCATCCCTTACGTGAAGGTGAATGATGCTGGCCCCGGCAGCCAAGCATTCCCTTGAAGCCTGAGCCTGCTCAGCAGGGGTGATTGGCAGCCCCGGGCATTTTGTTTTATCGAGTTCAGCGCCGGTGATCGCAGCCGTAATGATCAGTTTTTCCATCGGCCCTGAAATTAGCAGTGGGCTTATAAGCTGTCTAGTTAGACTGGCGCTGCAGAAAGTTGATCGTGACCATCCACGCAAGAGGGCATCTGGGCGTCTTCGGACAAGTCGAATTCACCGGATGGGGCCTCTTCCCCCGTAACAGGAACTGGCTGAGACCGAAAATTTCTCTTAAACTCTTGAACCAAATTAAGGTGATTCTGAAGAATTTTCTCCATTCGTGCGCGGGGTTCCTCTTGTTTTCCCACCAATGAAAGCGCCTGGCCAATGGCTTCAACGGTCGAAAGACATTCTTTGCGAGGCTGGCGCCGCAATTCAGAATACTGAGACGGAGCTTCTGGACTAAGCACAAGACGGTTCAAACGTCCCAACCAGGGGTTGCGCCACCACAAGGTCTTGGACTGCCTCCAGTTGCCGTCTATAAAAATTAGGCCCTTGAGCTTGCGCAGTTCTTTTTCTTCGCCACCACGGGTAACCAGCTTGTTGCCATGCTTGGTCAGCTCGCGGCTGTCTTTTTTTCCGCCCAAATAGACCACTGCCCAGTCCTGGGAGTTTACGGTCTCGCCCAAAAGCTTGCTCAACGATGGCCAGGATAGGCCAACAAAGTGTTGAGCCCCCTGCCAGGCTAAGGAACCAAGGCGCGCTGTGCTTTCTGGATTTCGGGCTTCGCTGGGGTGTTGAAGAATGACTACCTCGACCGGGCTTTTTTTGGCTTCGATGTCAGGACAAAAGCAGACGCCCTCAGGCTTGAAACAGTGTGAGCAGCGCGGGAGTTCAGCCGCTGGAGGCCAAATAAACCCGCCTCGCCGCTTCTGCCGGCTACTTTTTGTTCTTTCTGTCTTGATTACTTTTTCCATTCCGGTAAAACCCAACGGCTTATTTAATTTTTTGTACGCGATTTAAAATCGGAAGCCGGTTCTAGCAAAGACCCATAAGGTTTTCAATTAACAATCAATAAAGTACTGTATTTCTTAAATTTTTAATCATGGCTACGAACCAAAAAACACGAAACATCGCCATCATCGCCCACGTGGATCATGGCAAAACCACATTAGTTGACGGCCTTTTATGGCAAAGCGGCCTTTTTCGCGAGAATCAACACATCGCAGACCGTGCCATGGACAACATCGATATCGAGCGTGAGCGCGGTATCACGTTGGTCGCTAAAAACGCCTCCTTTGTCTACAAAGACACTCGCATTAACATCGTGGACACCCCAGGCCATGCCGACTTTGGTGGAGAAGTGGAACGCGGCCTTTCCATGGTGGACGGAGCTTTGCTGCTCGTGGATGCCGCAGAAGGCCCGCTTCCGCAGACGCGATTTGTTCTGCGCCACGCGCTTGAGCGCAACGTTAAGATTGTCGTCGTAATCAACAAAATCGATCGCCCTGATGCGCGTATTACTGAAGTTCTCGAAGAGATCTATCAACTCTTCTTCGACCTTGAAGCAGCCGATCATCAAATTGAATTTCCGATCATGTACACCAATGCCCGCAAGCGAATTGCGGTAACCAGCATGGAAAAAGCGAGTGAAGGAAAAGATCTCATTCCTCTGTTTGACGCCATTTTGGAACATCTGCCCGGCCCCACGATTGAAGAGGGTGGTTTGCGCCTTCTTATCTCAAATACGGGATACAGCGACTATTTGGGCCGTTTGGCCATTGGCCGAGTTTATTCGGGTTCCATTAAAGTGGGCGACAAAGTAATCTTGTCTCAAAAAGCTGGGCTGACGAAAGAAACCAAAATCACAGCACTCTTTGGCTACCGTGGATTAGCCACAGCACCGATTGAAAGTGCGGAAGCCGGGGACATATGTATTGTTGCTGGTATCGAAGAGCTAACCATCGGCGACACCGTTTGTGCCACCGAAAATCCCCAACCCTTGCCCCGCATTTACATTGAAGAGCCAACAATTTCCATTGAAATGCTCGTCAATAATGGCCCGTTTGCCGGACGCGATGGGGAACGCCTCACCTCCCGAGTCATCTGGGACCGTATTGAAAAAGAGTTGCGCACTAACGTCTCCCTCCAAGCCGAAAAGAGCAAAATTTCTTCTGACACCATTGTTTTGCGCGGCCGCGGTGAGCTGCAGTTTGCCGTTCTTGGCGAACAGATGCGCCGTGAAGGCTACGAGTTCTTGTTTGGCCGTCCTAAGGTGATTACCCGCGAGGTGGACGGGCATATGGAAGAGCCGCAGGATCACGTCATCATGGACATTCCCGAGTACGCCGTTGGCTCGATCACCGAGCGCATGGGCTCGCGCAAAGGAGAGATGACCAATCTCGAAAAGCGCGGAGCGGGTCATGTGCGTATTGAATTCGATATTCCCTCCCGCGGCCTCATCGGCTACCGCTCTGAGTTTTTGAACACCACACGCGGACTAGGTTTAATGAGTTCCTATTTCAAGGGCTATATCCCTTGGAAGGGACACATTTTAGATCGCCCCAACGGTGCGATTGTTGCCGATCGCAAAGGAACCACTACAGGTTATGCGATTTTCAACCTCCAGCCTCGCGGTAAAATGTTTGTTCCCGAAGGGATTGAGGTTTACGAAGGAATGGTCGTTGGCGAAAACAACAAAAGCAACGACATCAACGTAGATCCGACTCGTGGAAAAAAGCTTACCAATATTCGTGCGGCGGGTTCGGATGAGAATATTATTCTCGTACCCGTGACTCCCATGACGATTGATTGGGCGATTGCCTGGTTGGCTGATGATGAAGTGCTTGAAGTGACACCGGCTAATTTGCGATTGAGAAAACGGATTCTTGAAGAGAATCGCCGCTCAATCATTCGACAGCCCAAGCGATCTGAAAAAGACGAATAGCGCGCCGGTTCGGCCGCGTCATTTTTTGACATAAGCCAAGTTCCCTTAACTTCTTGCGACCAAAAGCAGTGGATCGCCATTGCTTGCTCTAAATCCACTCAAAATTTATACTTTGTAAGCGAATTTTTAAAAAAACCTCTCACCTCAAAGGCGTGCATGTCTACCCAGAGCAAAAATCTCAAGGATATGGTGGGCCAACTCTTTCTCGTGGGGTTTGATGGCTTTTCTGTTACTGCCGAGTTTAAAAAACTCATACAAGACCACAACTTGGGTGGGACCATTTACTTTCGACGCAACGTCCAATCCCCAGCCCAATTGGCTGAGTTGTCCAACGAAATTCAATTCTCATGCCGCGCCAAAACCACACCGCCCCTTTTTATCTCAGTCGATCATGAAGGCGGAATCGTCACCCGACTCTCCAAGCCGTTCACCAAGTTTCCCGGTAACGACTATTTGGGTGAGCTTGCCTCTCCCAAAGTGGGCTTCGAATTCGGCGCCATTTTAGGTAAAGAGTTAAAAGCGGTAGGAATCAACATTAACTACGCACCAGTCGTTGACGTGAATACGAATAATGACTCCCCAATTATCAAAACCCGCGCTTTTTCGTCAGATCCTGAGATCTGCGCCCGACTAGGTTCGGCGGTGTGCCGCGGGATTCAAAAGATGGGGGTAATCTCCGTTGCCAAACATTTTCCCGGTCATGGAGATACCAAAGAGGATTCCCATCTGGCGCTTCCCAAACTAAACAAATCGCTAGAAGACCTTGAAGCTTTGGAATTCATTCCCTTTCGCCGTGCCATCCGCAGTCGGGTTGAAGGAATAATGACTGCCCACATTCTAAATACCGCTTTGGATGATAAATACCCGGCCACTATGTCGCACAAGACGCTCACTGGAATTTTGCGAGAGAAGCTCCGTTTCAATAAACTAATTTTCAGCGATGACATGGAAATGAAAGCGGTCGCCGATCACTATGGATCGGATGAGGCTGCTGTTCTTTCGGTCGCCGCAGGTTGCGATGTTTTAATTTATCGAGGTGACATGGGATTCCACGTCGGAGCCATGGAAGCCATAATTAAAGCTGTCGAATCCAAACGCATTCCCCTAAAGGTCATCGAGGACGCCAACCAACGGATCCAGAGTTCTAAAAAACATTTTTGTGAAATTCCAGGACCTGTTGATGTAACCGCCGTGAGTAAATTTGTGGGATTGCCAGAGAGCACTGCATTGGCCGACGCCATCACACGCAAAGAGGTCCCCAAGAATTTGGCTGGAGATGACTCCAGCTGGAGCTAGAGAATAAGCTTTTTTAGCAGACGGTAAACAGCTCCGGCTGTTCTAGAGAGTTTTCAATTTTGGCGCAGACGTAATTAAAATGTTCTGGATTGTTCTTTAAATCTATCTGATCCGCCTCGATGGTAAGCACCTTGCCGATGCAGTACCCAGCAATCCATTCGTCGTAGCACGTGTTTAAATGCTCAAGATAGGCCGTTGGAATGTCTGTTTCATAGTCACGTCCACGCTCACGAATTCGCTCTTTGAGCATGGGGACCGATCGCTTTACATAGACTATCAAATCGGGCGGCTGCAAGAACTGGCACATGGTCTGATAAAGCTCAAAATAATTGTCGTAGTCCCTCGACTCCATTTTTCCCGCTTCATGAAGCGCTCGGGCAAAAATATGCGCGTCCTCATAAATGGAACGATCTTGAATCGCGGAGGATTCTCTACTGAAAATGGCCTGGTGCGCTTGAAATCGTTTAGACAGAAAAAATATTTGAAGGGGCAGTGACCAGCGCTTCATGTCGCTGTAGAAATCAGCAAGGTACGGATTTTCTGTCACCACTTCGAAATGAGGTTCCCATTGGTAACGATTCGCCAGTAGCGTAGTAAGCGTCGTTTTTCCGGAGCCAATGTTACCAGCGACAGCAATGAATCGTTTTTGAAAGGTCATAGTGTTTCTTTATGAAGTAATTCTTAAATCGCTTGCCCGTCAAGGAACTCCCCAGTAACCCTAATGAAAAATTTTTGAGGCGCGCATGGCCATTCACACTGAAATTATAGAAGTCCCTGGTTATGAAAAAGTTGTTTTTGGTGAGGACGTCAAATCCGGCATGCAAAGTATCATTGCCATCCATAGCACCACGCTAGGCCCTGCTTGCGGAGGCATCCGAATGCTGCCCTATGCAAAGCGTGAAGAGGCTCTAGAAGACGTTTTACGCCTTGCCAAAGGAATGTCTTACAAATCAGCTCTAGCCGGGATTGGCTTTGGTGGCGGCAAGAGCGTCCTCATCGGCGACCCCACCAAAAAGACAACGGAACTCTTTTTGTCTTTTGGCCAGTTTGTTGATTCCTTCGGCGGCCAGTACCTGGCGGCAAAAGACATGAATATTACTGGCCGCGACCTTTTCGACGTGAAAAGAGCGACGCGCTTTGTCCTCGGAATTGATGGCGCGCCCGGAAGCAGCGGTGACCCGTCTCCAGTGACGGCACGCGGCATTTTTCGTGCGATGGAAGCCACAATGGACGAGCTGACGGGTAGTCGCAGCCTTAATGGATCGCGCATTGCGTTACAAGGCATCGGCCATGTTGGCTTCGCGGTGGCCGAGGCCGTAAAGAAGGCTGGAGGAAAAATTTGGGTGTGTGACGTCAGCCCCGAGACTCTAGAACGTGCCAAGAAAGAGTTAGGCGCCACCGTAGTGGGGCTGGATGAAATTTATGATGTCCCGTGTGAGATCTTTTCTCCGTCAGCCAGAGGCGCCATCCTGAATAAAAAAAATCTACCCCGCTTAAAATGTAAAGCGGTTGTCGGTTGTGCCAATAACCAGCTGGAAACTCCAGAGGATGGGTATTGGCTGGCCAAACAGGGGATCCTTTACGCTCCAGATTTTGCAGTAAACTCCGGTGGCATTATTAATATTTTTATCGAATACGAAGGTTACAACGCTGACAAAGCCTTGAAGAAGGCCGACGCCATTTACGATACGGTAAAAGAGATCTACCGTCGTTCTAAGACGGAAAACCTCCCTCCGTTTCTCATTGCCGACCGTCTGGCGGAAGAGCGGATCTATGAAAACAAAGCGTAAAACTAAGGCTAAGGGTGCTGCGCTTGCACCGGAGCGCGAGCTGCACGGCCACCCCCTCGGGCTTCATCGAGTCATCGATGCAAACATTCGCCTTCCTCAAGCCGCCGACAGGCTCGACAACACCCTCCCCATCTACTCCAACGAAATCCTTATTGAAGTGGAACGGCTCAATATTGATGCGGCCAGTTTCGTTCAGATGGAAAAGGCGCTGGACAGTTCAGCGGATATTGCATTGGCCGTTCTCGACAACTGCAAAAAGCAGGGAAAGCAGCACAACCGCGTGACGGGCTCAGGGGGAATGCTCTTGGGTGTCGTAAAACAAGTGGGTTCAAAATACCGAGGTTCGTTGAAGGTAAAGCAAGGCGATCGGATCGCAACGCTAGTTTCCCTCACGCTCACTCCGCTCCATTTAGAAATGATTGAATCGGTGGATCCCAAGACTCACCAGATCTCCGTCAAAGGTCACGCCATCCTTTTTGAAAGTGGGATTGCAGAAAAGATTCCCCATAACCTTTCTGAGCGCCTAGCGCTCAGTGTTTTTGACGTAGCTGGCGCCCCCGCACTGGTTGCATCGCATTGTGAACCTAGGCAAAAGGTCGTCATCATCGGTGCTGGCGGAAAAGCAGGAATACTCAGCTGCTTTGCTGCGCGTCAAGTCATAGGAAAGTCCGGCTTTCTTATTGGAATTGAACCGCATCCCGGTGCGGCCTCCGAGTTACGCGCGTTAAAAGTCTGCGATGCTGTAGTTGAGGTTGATGCCACCCATCCTATCGACGTGTGCGCTAGTGTCGCCAAGCTCACTCGTGATAAAATGGGGGATGTTGTGGTGAATGTGGCATCGGTCCCTGACACCGAGATGAGTGCCGTTCTAAGCGCAAACGGGAACGGGACGGTTATCTTTTTTGGGATGGCCACTTCCTTTACCAAAGTGGCGCTGGGCGCAGAAGGCGTAGCAAGCTCGGCAACATTAATTTTCGGCAATGGTTATTTTCCAGGACATAGCAGTTACACGCTGGCTCTTCTTAAAAAATTCCCCAAGCTCAAATCGCTTTTTCTAAAGCGATATTCCTCCACGTAGTTTCCAAAAAAATTGATGCTCTAGGAGCTCTATATGAAATCACCGCTTTGCCGGATCATGAGTGTTGGCGAGATCAGCAATTGGGCCCGTCAATTTTTAAAGGGCGTGCAAAACGAAAGTGTGGCTGAAGTGGCCTTCGAAGGATCGACGGCTAAGTTTTGCGAAACCACCTCCACCGCCGTCACGATTGTCTTCATCGAAAACGCCCCGGACATGAAACGAGAGATAGGGAAAATCCGCGCTTCGGGGCGACCGGTACTTTTAATTTGGTTCGGCAAGGCCTTCACGAAAGAGGACCTACAATTTGCGATGGAGAACCGGATCTACATGACGATGGAAAACCCCCGTCACGATGATAAAAAATTATTGGAGCCCTTGAAAAAAATCGCGCGCGCAGCGGAAACCATGCAGCAGACGAGCCACTACCTACTGGCCATCAAAACGCTGGCCATAGAAGGAGAGCCACTGCCAGAGGCCAAGTCTCTTTTTGATGACATTAAAGAAAGCTGTGAAAAGCTTGATCGCTGCGTGCAGATTTCAAATGAATTTCTTCGCGATCCCAAACCCAAAGTCAGCACCGATTCAGAACGCGTCACCTTAAGAGCAAACCAAGAATTCAGAGATGCCCTAACCACTATTAGCGAACTTGAGCGGACCGGTAGCCTTCAGATTAAAGGTAATTTTGAAGACCAAATAGGAAGCGTGGAATTCTTACACGGCCGTTTGGTATCTGCAAAAACGGGATCCGTTCAGGGCCTAAAAGCTCTCTACCGAATGTTTCTTTGGGACGAACCGACGTACTCGTTCGAACGGATGGAAACCAACGCGGTTTCCTTTGAGAGCGATCTTAATATCAATCTTAAACAGCTTGCCCTTCAAGGGGAGGACTTTAGGATCAAATACAACCAGATCCGAAAAGAGATTCCCCCCAAAGAGATTCAGATCGAACTCGAACCGAGCTCGCTCCATCCTCAGCTTGAGCTGGAACGAGACGAGTTTTTGACTTTGGCCAGTGTGGTTGAGTTTGGAGAAGTGGGAAAGGTCGTCGATTTCAACCCCCTACCCGACGTCACTATCTACGAAACCATGATTGCCCTTCGAAAAGCTAAAATAATCCGCGTAGTTTCCCCTTAGACTTATCGCGTTAATTTATGTAGAAAGCCTGCCAATGCTACGAAACCCTATTGCACATGCCGTTATGCGCACTTTGAAGCTTCGTTCGAAGGGACTATCCCCTGAAGAACTAGCTTATAAAGTACTCCCCAGCTTTTTGCTTGAGCTGATTACCCGCTATCTGCGAGTGACGTGTACTGGGTTGGAAAAGATCCCCAAAAAAGGCCCCGTTATCATTATCGCCAATCACAGCGGATTTATGGGCTTTGATGCCCTGATGATCGTCCATCACGTCCATGCCAAAGTAAAACGCCTTCCTCGGATCATCGCCCATAAAATGTGGTTTATTCGTCCCGAAATCTCAGTGCCTGCCCGCAAAATGGGACTAGTTCCCGCTACCATCGACAATGGGTTTGGAATTTTAGAACGTGGCCAGATGTTGCTCCTTTTTCCTGAGGGCGAAGAGGGGAATTTCAAACCAAGTTCAAAGGCCTATAAGCTACGTCGCTTTCGGCGAGGGTTTGTTCGGTTAGCGCTCCAAACGGGGGCGCCCATTATTCCTAGTGTGGTGATAGGTGCCGAAGAGAGCAACATCAACCTTACGCAAATTCGGTGGGCAAAGCATGTCTTGGGAATCATTATTCCCGTTCCGCTGAATGTAATTCCCCTACCAGCGCGCTGGCACATTGAATTTCTTGATCCCATCTATTTACCCAAAGATCCGAAAAAGGCTCAGGACATGGAGTACGTTACCAAGCTCAGCCGCGAAATTCGTTTAAGGCTCCAGCGCCAACTCCACAAAAACCTTAAAGATCGCAAAACCATCTTTCTTTAGACCGATTTGCCTTCTCCCTTCCCAAAAGCCACCTTTAAGTTTTCGGCACTCCCTTTGCACAATGGGAGCCCATGGTTTCAAGAACGTGGAGTGCCACACTCAAAGGTATTGACGGCGAAATTGTTGGGATCGAATCCTCTCGCCAGCCGAGCCTTCCCAAAATTCAGATCACTGGCCTTCCAGGTGAGGCGATTCGCGAAAGCAGAGAGCGAGTGCGGGCCTGCTTGGTCCAGTTTGGATTTGAGGTTCCTTCCAGCCATATCTTGGTGCATCTCTGGCCGGCAAACTCCAAAAAAGTAGGAAGCCAGCTCGATTTGGCCATCGCCATTGCGGTTTTGGGCGCTGAAGGATTAATCCCCGTAGAGAAGCTTTGTCGTACCGCCCTGTTGGGCGAGTTAACGATTACAGGGGAATTGCTGCCGGTTAGTGGCGCTGTGGGGCTTTTAGAAGCCCTAATCATAAGCCAGGACATCGACTTCATTATTCTCCCTGCGGGCAACAGTTGGGAGGCAGCTCTTATGGGATCTCCGAAAATTCGGACTGCCGGACATTTTGGTGAGGTATTAGACTTCATAAACGGGAAAACTACTTTAGCCACCCCGGTAGCGCCTTGTGCGGTGTCCCCCTCAAGGCGCCCCCTTTTAGACGGAATTCGCGGCACTCTACACGGCAAGCGAGCCGTTGAGATCGCCTTAACCGGCA
>JAYVQZ010000067.1:0-2950 GCA_043776735.1 Deltaproteobacteria bacterium
ATGGAAACGGCAACCACTCGTTATGCGATACCGGCGCTAGTCCCTGTGCCACCCACATGAGGTCTTTGTCAGGTTCAAAAATCGTAGCCCCTACGGTGATATGAACCGCAACGGTTGAGCCTAGTCCGCGCTCTTTTGCCACCCAAGGGTCAAAACTATCCCCTAGGATGGAGGCGGCAATTTCTGGAGTGATTTTTCCAGCTGTACGAACCCGGTCCTGCATTCGAAAGTAGCGGCCCTTAGTGTCTTCATCGACCGCTTTATTTACAAACAGGTTTGAGTTCTCAAGATAAGAGAAGTGATTAGAAAGGAAGTGTTTAAAATCTGTTGATTCTCGCACGGCAACGCGTTCATTGGTAATTTCCACCGTAGCGACGCGCTTTTCTCTCACGCTGGCCAACACAAAGGCCCAACCTAAGGTCAGGCGTTTTTCTCGAAACTGGTGAACCACCTCATCAAATGTCGTGGCATTTCGAATGATTTCGTTCACCACAAAATACATGGGAGTCCCTTCAAAGGACGTCTCCTCAGTAGGAATCAAATGCGCCGCAAGATAGATACCTGATTCGTTCATCGTCGTCAGCGAAGGAGGATGAAGTCCTGCTGAGCCAAGAGAAAGGTAACGTTGCCCCCCATCAGTAGGCTCAAAATAGGTTACCAATGGTTTGGCATCGAAATAGCCGTTTAGGGGATAATCTAAATTGCGACCAATGAGAAGGTTGCCATCGGCGCTATTATTTCCCCAAGTCGCAAAGGAGGAGCAACCGGCAAATGCCATCGAGCCTGGATCGATACGATTAGTGCGAAGGGCATACTTCGCCAAGATATAAAGCGCCTCCATGATAATCATGGAGTTGGAAATGTGATGGAGCGGGAGTCCTGAACCTTCGCTAAGGGCAAAACTCTCGACCAAAGAGTCCCAAGGCATGTGCTGTCTCATGCGTTGCCCAAAATAATTCACCAACCCAATCACCAATTTATTTAGCAGTGGGCTTTGACTAACGGAATTTTCTAGATGGTTAGGAATGGTCTTGGAGAGCTGCATGAGCACTCCAGTACGAACCTCTTCAGCTAGTAACTTTCCATGCTGGAAGGCCATCTCAAAGCAATCCCCTCTAAGAAATAACGCATTGGTATCACCACGCTTATAAAGGCGCGCTTTGTCAAAGGACCACGAGTTTGGTCCCGTCTGCATTACTTGTTGCTGATAAAGAGAACGGTAGCGCTTTTTCAGCTCTCTAAACAACCGAAGACTTGAAACAAACGTGGTCGTTTGCACAACGATTTTCCGATGAGGCTTCATACTAACGTATCGGAAAAATGAGGCTATCGCTTAAAGGGACGGCCAGACCTGGTGTAAAACGAGCTCATGATCCTACACATCTATTTCGCGGGCAATTTCGATTAGTGCGTGCGTCGGTGCGCCGCTCGACGGCTTTAGCGGGTGCCTTGGCGGCATGTCTCTAAAGGGGGGCGATTTGCTTCCTAATAGAGGGTGCTTGTTCGCCGTGATTTAGCTTCGAGGACGTTTGGAGCGGCGGCCGATTTGTCTTTTAAATATCAGTCTTCAACTTAATTTAAGTCGTCCGATCTCTGGCGTAGTGGGGAGTCTGTGTTGCGTTCGACTAACCCGTTCTGTCGACGATAAACGCTCCCCAAAAAGCATCAGAATGCTATTGCCCCGCGCATTAAAATCGTCGATAAAAGAAGAATGGCGGCAAAAACACGACAGCTTCTTCTTGATGATTCTTTGAAATTTTCTCCACTACATGGTGGAGAATATTCGATTGGTAAGAGAAAGAAGTCTCGTCCTATTAACACCAGAAAGCCGATTCACCTCACGCTCAGATCTTCGTATACAGTAGGAAAGAATTCTTTTCGTACGAAGAAGAATGAGGGTTTTACATCAAAACTCATCAAAGAACTAAGCCGTAAGTGGGGCATTAGGATTTACAAGCATTCCATTAACAGCAATCATCTTCACTTCTCTCTTAGGGCATATACTCGGCGTGGGTTTCAAAATTTCCTTAGAGTGTTAAGCGCTCAAGTGGCAACCTTTGTCACCGGAGCAAAGAAGGGAAACCCTTTTGGAAAGCGATTTTTTGATTTGCCAGCCTTTACCCGCATTGTGGAGTGGGGAAAAGCATTTAAAACGCTCACTGATTACGTGGCTCAAAACGTGAGAGAAGCTAGTGGTCTGATTCCCTACCAGCCAAGGAAACTAATGAGACCCGCCTCTCTGGTCAGGCCTCGTCAGCGGGAGTGAATAGAGGACAGACTCCCGACCTTGCGATGGTTCAATCCTTTTTATTTAAGTTGAAGACGGATATCCACCGAGCGTGGCCGGCCGCGGCTCAGTACGGCCTAGAATTCAAGTTCACCGTGTGACGCTAGGCACCTAGAAAGCAACCCCGCCACCTTTACTAACTCAAGCGGACTGCTCAAAAGGCATCTTACGTCGGCAAAGCCACTTCGGTTGTGGCTGCCAAAAAATGTGATCAATCATGAGAAAACGAGCTACCCTTTTAGCGCCTGATGAATATCAGTATGGTAAAGGCGATATAAGGGAATAAATACTGCCAAGATAGTTCCCGACAGCGAGAAAAACCAGACCAGTGAACTTCGGTAGATCGGCGCCGCGTTCGCTGCATTCATAGGCAATGCCTCTCCCAACAGATCGCGGATCAAGGGAAAAAAAGTGAAATCAAGTAGACCGCCCATTAGACACGCGGCCGATCCGATGAGAAACCCCTCCCATAAAAGCCAATTGCGGACTGCCTTTTTTCCGTAACCCAGGGCTCTTAGGACAGCCAACTGGACCGTCATCGCGTCAAAGCGAGTGACCATCATTGCCGTTACCCCAAGTCCCCCAAGGAGCAGAATTAGAAACGAGAGAAAAAAGCCCAACCGCCGTCCGGCTCCCGTGAGATCTTTGAGGCGTGTGATCTGT
>JAYVQZ010000068.1:0-11567 GCA_043776735.1 Deltaproteobacteria bacterium
TCGTGATTTCCACGATAATGAAACGCCCATTATTCATGACGGGGACGGGACCCTTTCTGTGCAGATCAATCTCAATGTGCTAACTCACCCCACTTTGCCAGCAGCGCCATTTGATTCACTGCCCAGATTTTTCTCGGACGACAAGTGCGCCAATGTGGCAAGCTCAATGCCCTTATTTCCCGAGCAGACTCGCACTGGGGCGTACTTTAAATCAAATGCCCAAGGGCTTCATCACATTCAGGCAGGCTATTCCCCCTCCAACCTCAATGGCGAGGCGGATGTTACGGTCCGTCCCGGTTGCCTTCCGACGGATGGCCTTAAACTACAAAATGTAGCTTCAGGCGCTTACGATACCAGCAAGTTAACCACGGGAAGTTGCACAACTTTTGAAGCCCAAATTACGGGCAATACCGGCGCCATTTTGGATCCCTTCCCAGGGTTGGCTAGTTTAACTTTGCAGAGTGGAAACAAGAACACCTTACTCTACGACACGGCAACGGATCCTACGTGTTCGAAAGCGGCCACCACAGTACTAAAAAAAGAGTTTGATCCCTCACTACGTGGCGTTTATCGATTCAATGTAAAGACAAGTGAAAATGTTAGCTTTCAAATGAGCGCCGCTATTACCTTTGGGGGAGACAGCCTTACCGCGGTACACAACATCAACGGCAATGACGCCACGTGCGTTCCAGGGTTAGACACCACTCCGCAAAGCTTTTGTTTTGCTTCTGCGTACTCACCTCGTTCCGTGTCGGGCTGCATGAATTTTGGCGATCTTAAAGCCCGATATCCAGGAAATATCAGTGGCAACAGTTTTCTGGGCGGTTTCGTCGTGGTCAATATCGAGACCTACTGCGATATCAACGGCGTCAAAACGCAACGCTATATTCCCACAAACCGTTATCTCAACGGTTGCCTCCCTCCTGAAGCGAAAATTGCGATGGCTGGTGGGTTACCGACCCGTGCCGACCTGGTGAAAATCGGTGATGAGCTCTGGAATCCAGTTTTGAAACGACCGATGACCGTCAAACGAATCGTCAAAGGGCCTGAGGTCATTCCACTGCTTAAATTTACAGCGGGTAATCGCCAAATCACCGTCAGCACGAAGCATCCCATGATGACCAGCAAGGGAATTATGGCGGCGAGCCTAGTTACCGCGGCAGACAAACTGATTGACGCCGATGGCAAAGCGCAAAGAATCGCCAGGATTGAAATTCTTCCGGTGAAAAAAGGGCAGCAGGTTTACAACTTTGAATTCTTCACACAGACGGCGGACCCCAAGGAGAGACTGCTTTCTTCTGACGGTTTTGTGACCGGGGAATGGACGTTGCAATCCGAACTTGAAAAAGCCGGAAAAGGGAGCCTGCCATGAGTAAGAGTTACCTGTTTTTTGGAGCCTTCGCATTGGCATTGGCCGCTGGAGTCCTTTACGTGCGAGCGAATTCTCTATCACACAAGTCTGCTTTTACGGCAGTGCTGAATCCCACCCCCGTTCCCAACGTCATCGGATTTCGTCGGAACTCTGACCCTCAGTTTCACGACGTACTGCCGTGGAACCGCTACGAGACGAAAAAAAGGGGCGAGTCGTCGTCTATGCGCTTTGCAACGGAGAAACGGTACTCCTGCAACAGTGGTGATTACGATGCCATCGCCGGAAGTTTGAAGCATAGCGAGGAAAAAAATCTACTTCTGTCACTGGAATCCCTATCTGTCGAGGATGGTTTTAAACCCATTACGATGAAGGTTAGTGAGGCGGATTTTCTCAAAGGGTTTAGAGGAAAGCTGGAGATTCCGGCAAACGTCGGGCCCCGTCAGCTAGCCCTGTTTCTTTGTAAGGACTCTGAAAAAATTGGGCGTTGCGCCGTAAAGCCGATCGCCGACGTGAATCAGATTCTTCGCGAGGTTCTCACCGCCAATGCAGAGCCAATGCCGGCACAGTCACCGGATCGAATTTATTATTTTCAATACGTGTACGTGGATAAATCAGGGGCCTTTCATCTCTTTCGCCATTCCCCTATCGCCAAGCAGGCCATCGAGATATTGTCAGAAAAATTAGGCAAGGAATTTCCTAAGGAACAGGTAGAACTGGAACGAATGAGCTTGGCTAAAGCTGATCTTTTCTCTCGCACACTCGCCTCAGTGCCATTGGCACACAAAAGCGACGGGTTTCAGATCGTCTTACCAGCGCGTGATAACAGCCATTGTCCCAGCGTCGCCGAGCTGGAATCCCAGTTGAAGATGTATTTTCCGAAACCACAATAGGATTTCCCTTTCCTGCATTTGCCTTAGCCCCATCTCTCCCTTAGGCTAAGAAAATGGGAGTAAAAGTTGGAGTCTTTGGTGCCACCGGTTTGGTTGGCAAAGTCATGAGGACTATTTTAGAGGAGCGAAAATTTCCGGTATCGGAGCTGCGCCTCTTTGCTTCACAGAAGAGTCAGGGAGAGAAGTTCTCCTTCCAAGGCAACATGGTGCCAGTGGAAACCTTACACGAGGCTCGTATTGCCGATCTCGACCTGGTCTTGGCCAGCATGCCGGCCGCTGAAAGCCGAAAATGGAATCAATTTTCGGCGGGTAAAGGGATTTGGACCATTGATAATTCGAGCACGTTTCGAATGACTCCCGGAGTACCACTAGTGATTCCTGAAGTGAACTCCCAGGCTATTACCCCTAAGGGGAATCGACTGATTGCCAATCCCAACTGCTCTACTATTCAAATGCTGGTGGCTTTAAATCCTTTGCATCAGCACGCCAAGATTCGTCGAATTGTAATTTCCACCTATCAAGCCTCTTCGGGTAAAGGGGCCGAAGCTTTGGCAGAACTAACGGGCCAGGCTCAGGCCTTTGGCCGGGGGGAAGCGATACCAGCGCCGCGCATTCACGCAGGACAACTCTTTGGCAACCTGCTCACCCAGGATTGGGTGATAGGCGAAACTGGCTTTAACGATGAAGAGACCAAGATCGTTGAGGAGACGAAAAAGATTTTGGGCAGTGATAGCATTGGCGTTGCTCCGACCACCGTCCGAGTTCCTGTTTGGAACGCCCATTCGCAGTCCATTGCGGTTGAGTTTGAACAAGCGATGACGCTTGAGGAGGCTCTGGCCATCCTCAGAAAAGCGCCAGGAGTAAAGCTAGCCGATTCGCCAAGCGACCTCACCCCCCTGGCTGTGGATGGAAAAGATTTAGTGCACGTGGGCCGTGTTCGTGTCGATCCGACGGTGAAAAATGGCTTTTTACTTTGGGTTGTGGGCGACAATCTTAGAAAAGGGGCGGCCCTTAATGCGATTCAGATCGCCGAAGAATTGCGGCGCAGGGAATTTCTAAAGTAGCCTAAGCCAAAAGGTACTAAGTACCTTTTGGCTTTTTATGGGAATTTTGGCCAAGAGTCTTGGTGCGGTTTTCCTGGAGCAAATTCCTTAAGAAGCTTTAATACCTTAGGGTGAACCCTTTCCGCCGCTTTTTGATCGATAAAGCGCAGTCTCAAACGGCGAGAGAGAATGTCATCGGCGTTTCGGGCCATCTCGTGGCGAATGACATAGATCACTTCTGCCGCAATAAACGGGTGGTCGGGATGCAGTCGATCCGAAAAACCTTCAGTAGCTAATTTTCCAATCTCTGCCGCTCGTCCCCCATAATTGTCAGCCAGGTACTCGGCCACGTCAGCAGGCAGGTGATAGGCGGCCTCCAAACGCACCGGCAGGCTGCTGTCGAAGTCTTTGGCTCCGACAAGCTTTAGTTCGTGGGTGTGGCAAGCCCCTTTTGCTTTTAGCGAGTGCACTTTAATCGCATAATCGACGGTATCTAATGCCATTTTGCGATAGGTCGTCCACTTTCCCCCTGTAATAGTAATTAGCCCGGAGTCACTCTTTGCCAAAAAATGTTCACGCGAAATTTTTGCGGTGTTGTGAGACGAAGAGGGCGAAACGAGAGGACGTAGTCCACACCAAGTCGCCCGAATGTCCGAGTGTGTTACCTGGACGTCAAAGTAGCGGGTAAGTTCGCGAAGAATGAAATTGATCTCTTCCTCGGTGGGCACGGGATGATTTACAAGCTCCGCCGGTTGATCGGTGGTTCCCACCAAAGTATGTCCCTGCCAAGGAATCAAGAAGAGCACCCGTCCATCCTCGGTCTTGGGAATGAGTAAGCCTGTTGAGGGAGGGGAAAATTTTTTGTCTAGCACGATGTGTACGCCAGAGCTCACCGTCAAAAGGGGCTCACAATGTTCATCGTCCATTCGGCGGATAGCATCGGCATAAGGGCCGCAGGCATTGATAACAACAGGGGCAGTGACTTCAAACTCATCGCCGGTTTCAGAATCCACCGCGGTACATCCAACCACTTTTTTGTCGCGCTTGATGAGGCCGGTAACTTCCACGTAGTTGGCTACCGCAGCGCCCAACTGCGAGGCGGTCAAAATTAGGGAGACGTTCATGCGGGAGTCGTTGAACTGGCCATCGTAGTAAACTACGGCACCGCGCAGCCCTTCACGTTTAAGCATGGGAAATTGCTTAAGGAGGTTTTCTTCACCAATGAAGTGGCTAGGCTCCAACCCCGCTCGACCGGCTACCCAGTCATATAGTTTTAGGCCGGCTAAGTAATAGGGGATTTCTAGTCGCGAATAAAGGGGGGTAAGCAGAGCCAGACGCTTTACCAGATGAGGCGCGATCCGCAGAAGCGTTGCCCGTTCGTGAAGCGCCTCTTTCACCAGATTGTACTGTCCGCGGTCCATACGCTTTACCGCGAGCTCTAAATAACGGACACCGCCGTGGATGAGTTTGGTGCTTCGGCTGGAAGTCCCTGAAGCGAAGTCAAAGCGTTCTAAAAGGGCCACCCGGAGGCCTCTTGATGTCGCATCCAAGGCAATGCCAGAACCCGTGGCGCCTCCGCCGATAACGATCAGGTCAAAGGCATCGTTTTTGATTCTTTTTAGGTTCTCTTGACGCTTCATGGGCGCCTTGTCGTATCTTTTGGGGCCTACCTTGGCAACAAAATGACGGGGCGCTTAGGGCACTAGATGATTTACTTTCGTTCTACGAAAAGCATTAGGAAGTAGTCACCTTTATCGACGTCTTGCGAGCAGAGCCCGCCGCGAACCCCAAGCTTCAGTTGGACTTTATAATAATCGACGAGCGAGGCGCGCTGTGACTGGCAGTCTTCAAAGGAAGCAAACCGTTCCATTGAAGGGCGGTTTCTTAATCCCGGTTCACCGGCAAAGAGTACATTCAGTTCCGTCTTACCTATCATGGGTTTTCCGCAATAATGAGCTAAGGGAGGATTGGAGGTTCCCGCAAATAGAGCATCGACCTCGGCGTCCTGCGCAAGGCAATCAGCAAGCGAATTTACCTTGGTATATTCGTTCATCGAAAAGGTAAACCGATTCGTGCTGTAGTAATAAACAGCGGCTTCGCCGTAAACCATTTTAGAACGGAAAACCATGCCTACCGCGTGGACTCCACGATCGGCCAACCCAGCGATGACTTTGTCTCGAAGCACAATGCCTGTCATTCCGTTTGGCACGCTAAAGAATTGATAGCCGGAACTAAAGAATCCTTTTTTCGTTGCCCCAAAGCCATCGATGCGCGGATACCAAAGGAACTTGTCTCCTGTGATTCCGTCTACAGTGCAGAAGGCAAGAGCGACCTTTAGGCCTGTCTCTGAAGTGAAAATATCTTTCTCCGTAGACAGAGCCGTCTCGCACATGGCTTGGCTGGGGTATCGGCCAAGAAATGCGATGCTGGAGTACGTCTTGGATGTCGATACCAGCGGCAGCTTTTCATTAGCCGCATAGTTGATTTCAATCGTGTAGCCTTCCGCAGTATCGACTAAGCATTGGCTTGAAGTCGGCGAAATCCCTGTGGCCTGCTCAAAGCCAACCCCAAGATTTGCCGCAGTGGCATGGCAGCCGTTGGTTTGCTTCGGATACCCTTTAATTTCGTACCGGAATTCACCGGCCAAAACCGCTGTGGAAACGAGACAAAAGAAAAGTGGAATTATCCGCATGGCAGCTCCTATTGCGGACAAACGTAATAACCCCGTTGGGCGAAGTAACGACGTTTGGCGTTACGGCTCCCCGTGAAACTTAGCCCAGTGCGTTGCAATACTTTCTAGGGTAGGGCCCCCGAAGGATTCGTACTTTCCGTCTGCGGTCACCCGCCAAGGCTGTTCCACATAACCGGCGTTGATTTTGAGATCTTTTCCACGCGCCAATATTGCCTTTGCCCAAGGCTCTTCGATCGCCTCAAGAGGGGCATACTTGGCAAAAAGCTCCTTTAGTCCTGCTTCCTCTCGATTTGCTTTGATCCGCTGTAGCTCGCCAAACAATTCTCCAGTCACCTCGTGAAACCGATCGTAATCCAGTACGGCGAGAACTTGGTTGTCTAAAGTCGGTGCGGATTTTTCATCCCGAGCTACCCAGTGCGCAGCTTTCCCCTCGAGCAACTTTTTAATAAACAGCCAATGGCCTCGCTGATGGGCCTCGGTAAAGGTTCGTTGTCCCGAGGTCCTGCGCAGGAAGTCTGCGAGATAGTAGTCGTAGCCTAAGTTACGAATGTTGGTTGCCTCAGCCTTGTCCTTGTAGATGCCAATATCGATGAGTTTTTTATCGCCGAGGTAGAAGAGGGCTGCGAGATCCGCTCGTTGTTCCTCTAAGGCACTACCTAACGATCCTAAGCCCGAAATAGGATCCTCGTTTTTCCCATATTTCGAAATGTCATAGGTGCCCGAACCATGGCCGATGATTTCGTGCATGAGTACAATGTTCTGCCAGATCATTTCACGGTGTTTGAGGGTGCCAGCGATCTTTGATTGAGGCGCAAATTCGGTAAGCATCTCCTCATAGGCCGCTTTGTAATCAGGATCTTCATCCTCGCCAGGCAGTGGCAAACGGATCACGTTTTTCGCCCCAACGTCGCGCCGGATGTCGTCAAAATTGGGGAGGTTGTAGCCGCCGGAACGATAGTTCGCCAGTTCTTGAAAGTAGTAGACCATGATCGCCGGAGGCGAATAGTCAGCTGGGAAAGTCTTTTTAAACTTTCCAAACGGCATGCCGTCTTCAAAGTACTGCGCCGATTTGGCCAGCGCTTCAGCGCGTCTGCTAATCTCTGGATCGATCACTTGAACGTAGGATTCCCAGCTTCCAATGCGGGCCAGCCAGTCTTCATAGACCTCAACCCATCCCATCATGAAATCCACTTTAGAGTTGGCACGATCCTTCACCCAAGCCACGTTGGCCTGGCGAAAGTCTTCGACGACACCACCCGAAAAGTAAGTGATGAAAGAATTGATTTCTTGAGCTTGAAGCGGGGTGAGCGCCAAGGCATGAGCCTTCTTCAAGGAAGAAACGACTTTTTTCAGTGTTTCCCCCACAAAACCCGGGGAGTGGATCGTATGGATCTGACATTCCATTTTTCCACCACGCTGAACCACACGGCAATTGAGGGTAGTGTCTAAAGTCTTTTTCGCTAGGGCAACTTTAACGTCGGCAGCTTTGATACCAAGCTCGTAAAGATTTCCGCCACAAGCCTCAAGTCCAGCTCCGTCAGGGCTTTCGGGATAGAGCTGGGTTTCAAAACCCGGCGAAGTAAGCAGTTTTACGATCTCCGCCCGCGCCGCCTGATTTTTTTTAGACAGATGCTTTTTCATCAGCGTTTCTACCTGCGCTGGAGTCACCTTAGCCAGTACGTACTTGCGGTTTGAACTGGCATAGGGGCCACCGGCATCAAAAAACTTAGCGGTGTAAATAAGAAATTCCTCTGTGCCCGTTTTGCCCAGCAGCTTTTGGGTGGCAGCCAGGTTTTTGGCCGAGGTTGCTGAAATTAACGCGTCACGCAGTGCCAGGGCGTGGCGATGAGACTGGTAATAGGAGAACGATTTTCCTGCGCGTGCGGCTTCCATAAGGTGGAAGGCCAACTCCTTCTCTTTGGAGCTTAGCAACTGCCACACTTTTTCGCGGGGGCCCGCCCCTTGGACGCGAAGCCACTTGGGCAATGGCATCGGCTCAGAACCTGAATAGGAAGTGGTGCTCATAATTAAAAACAGTAACGGCAATAGAAAGAGAAGTCGTGACATTGTGCTCCTAGATCTCGAATGAGGGCACAGTCTGTGAACTTCGGAGCCGATGGTCAACCACTTTAGAAAGGGAACTTTGGCCACCGACGCTTAATGGATTGGCAAGCTTTCCGCATCCTAGTAACTTTTGCCCAATTTATGAAAATCGCAGACCTACTAGAAAAAGATGAACCCTTCGTAAACCGCCACGTAGGAATTAACTCCGAAGCGGAACAGGCGATGCTCAAACTTGTCGGGTACGCCCGACTTAGTGATCTTTCCCATGCCGCAGTGCCTCCTTCCATTCGCTTGGCTGGGGCACTGGACTTGCCGGCGCCGCTAAGTGAGTCGGACGCTCTTGATCAGTTGAGATCGTATGCCAAAGAAAATATTGTAAGCCGATCCTTCTTAGGGATGGGGTATCAGGACTGCCGTGTGCCTGCAGTCATTCAGAGAAATATTCTGGAAAATCCGGGCTGGTATACGCAATACACCCCTTATCAGGCGGAAATTGCCCAAGGGCGTTTGGAAGCGCTCCTAAATTTTCAGACGGTGGTTATCGATCTGACGGGAATGCAGATCGCCAATGCGTCGTTGCTCGATGAGGCCACCGCTGCTGCGGAGGCCATGGGCCTTTGTTATCCTTCGAAGACTGCGGAACGATCTCGTTTTCTAATCTCTAATCGCTGCCACCCCCAAGTGATTGAGGTCGTCAAAACCCGAGCCTGGGGCTTGGGTATCGAAGTTGAAGTCACCTCTGAAAGTAAAGTCACTTCATGGAATCCGTACTTCGGCGTGATCTTAAGCTACCCCACCACAGACGGGGAAGTGGTGGACTACCGCCCGCTCGTGGAAAAAGCCAAAGCGGCGGGAACTCTGGTTTGTGTCGCCGCCGATCTTTTAAGTTTAGTGGCGTTAGAGGCACCAGGCACCTGGGGCGCTGACGTCGTCTTTGGAAACAGCCAGTCCTTTGGTGTTCCGCTTGGATTTGGCGGACCGCATGCTGCTTTCTTTGCCACAAAAAAAGAATTTGAGCGGCGCATGCCAGGGCGTTTGGTGGGATTGTCTCAAGATCGGAACGGACAGCCGGCAGCGCGCCTAGCGTTGCAGACCCGAGAACAGCATATTCGTAGAGAGAAGGCGACGAGCAACATCTGCACCGCCCAAGTGCTCCTTGCGATCATGTCTGGAATGTATGCGGTCTATCATGGACCTGAGGGGCTTAGGACCATCGCCCACCGTGTTCATGGCCTCACAGCCCTGCTGGCCGACGCCCTAAAACAATTGGGGTTCACGCTGAGAACGGAATCGTTCTTCAACACCTTGCGCTTCTCAGTAGGTGCCAAAGGAGATTCTTGGAAGCAGAAATTTCAGGATAAAGGGTTTCAGCTCCGTGTTTATGAAAACGGTGATTTGGGAATGACTTTCGATGAGGTGTCTACCATCCGTGAAGTAGAGGCGCTCGTTTCGGTGTTTCTAGAAGGGAAAGCGTTTTCTAAGTGGCAAGAGCTTCGCAGCAAACTTAGTTCGCGCCTCCCCCAGGCATTGGAGCGTAAGACCGCGTTTCTCACCCATCCCGTCTTTCATCGGTTTCATTCTGAGACCGAGATGTTGCGCTACATCCGGTCATTGGAGAACAAAGATCTTTCGTTAACCACATCTATGATTCCTTTGGGCTCCTGTACGATGAAGCTGAACGCTACTTCGGAAATGTTTCCGGTAAGCTGGCCGACAATCAACGGTCTCCATCCATTTGCCCCGCACGAGCAGACCCTCGGCTACCAAAAGATATTTCGCGATCTGGAGAAATGGCTTACTGAAATTACCGGTTTTGCCGCTTTGTCGTTGCAGCCCAATTCGGGGGCACAGGGGGAATATGCCGGTCTCTTGGTGATTCGAAAGTATCTCGAGTCGCGTGGCGAATTTAATCGTCAAATCTGCCTCATCCCCAAATCAGCGCACGGTACAAATCCTGCTAGTGCGGCTATGGCGGGAATGAAAGTGGTTGCCGTGGAATGCGATGAGCACGGCAATATTGAAATTGGCGATCTTAAAAAGAAGATCGCTCTTCATGAAAAAAACCTCGCCGCCTTGATGGTTACCTACCCGTCGACGCACGGCGTATTTGAAACGGAGATTCGCGAAATATGCGCGATGGTTCACAAGGCTGGCGGTCAGCTTTATCTCGATGGTGCCAATCTCAATGCCCAAGTTGGGCTTTGCCGACCAGGAGATTATGGCGCCGACGTTTGTCATTTAAATCTTCATAAGACTTTCTGCATTCCTCACGGCGGTGGCGGTCCAGGTATGGGGCCCATTGGAGTGGCCAGCCACCTGGCCCCGTTTCTACCCACTCACCCCTTAGTGGCGACTGTCGGCGGCAAACATGGGGTTGGACCGGTATCAGCAGCTCCGTGGGGAAGTGCGAGCATTCTTGTCATTCCTTGGATGTACATTCGAATGATGGGCGAGGCGGGATTAAAGCGCGCTACGGAAATAGCAATTCTAAATGCCAACTATATGGTGAAGCGTTTGGAAAAGTACTACCCGGTGCTTTTTCGTGGACCAAACGGCCTTGTGGCTCACGAATGCATCTTAGATCTCCGTGACATGAAAAAGCAGGCTGGAATTGAAGTCGAAGATATTGCAAAGCGTCTGATGGATTATGGTTTTCATGCCCCGACCATTTCCTGGCCAGTAGCGGGAACCATGATGGTAGAGCCAACCGAGAGTGAATCCAAAGAGGAGCTCGATCGTTTCTGTGAGGCCATGATCTCTATTCATGGAGAAGTGCAAAAAATCGCCTCAAACGTCATGGACCGGGCTGACAACCCGTTAAAGATGGCGCCTCATACCGCGGTGGAGGTGGCAGGAGAGTGGATGCATCCTTACTCTCGAGAGCTCGCGGCATTTCCGGCGCCTTGGACCAAAACACGTAAATTCTGGCCGGCAGTGTCTCGCATTGATAACGTTTATGGGGACAGGAACCTGTTTTGCACCTGTGCGCCGATGGCAGATGGCTAAGGAACCCCGGTCAGAGTGGTGGTATGGCTGACTGCGCTCCCAGACTCGAGAGAGCGGATTCCACTCCAGGTAGATGATAGACCCAGCATTGGCTTCCCGATTTAGTCAGAAGGTAACCCCACTTCCGCAACGTGGCATCCATGGCTTTCACTGCCGCTTCCCCTACAATTGAAGCGTGGTAATCCAGGCTGATAAAGTCGACCCGGTTTTCTTTAAAGAAGGAATCTCCCCCGGCAAGAATAAGAGGCTCGGCCCCCTCACAATCGATCTTTATCAGACGAGCATGATCAATTTTCTGCTGCCTCATCAGTTCATCTAAAGTTATTGCGTCAATCGTTTCGGACTTACCCCCTAATTTCCACCGCTTATAAAACCCACTGCCTCCCGTATTGATGTTAGGGGCGAGTTGCATTGTGATGGGTCCCGATTCGGAAGAAAGAGCCAAATGATTGAGGCTCACATTTTTTGTCCCATTTAATTTCAAATTCTCTTCAATCACT
>JAYVQZ010000069.1:0-2942 GCA_043776735.1 Deltaproteobacteria bacterium
CGTCTACTTCAGGCACCGGCACTGGGGATGGCGGAATCCTTCCAGGTCACACTACGTCAGCCTCTACGGGTGATGGAACGGGAGTAGCAGGAAATACGACGGCGGCTACGTCATCTGTCTCCTCAGGTACTTCCTCTTCTGTTAGCGGCAGCACAGGATCTTCCACAGGAGTGACCTCATCGGTTTCGGGATCCTCTGTGGCGTCTAGCACCGGGACTTCCAGCACCTCGATCGCCGGACACACGACGGCCTCTTCGAGCAGTTCGGCAACTTCAGGTGCCACAACGGGTGATGGGGGAACTCTCCCAGGCACCCCGGCCGGCTCTGGCACCGGGGATGGGGGAACTCATCCAGGCACTCCTGCTGGAGTGGCGGGAGGATCCCCTGCTGGAACAGGCACAGGCAGCGGAGTTGCCGGAGGTTCACCGAGTGGATCGGGAACTGGAGCGGGGGTGGCTGGTGGTTCACCGAGCGGATCGGGTACCGGCGGTGGCGTAGCGGGAGGTTCACCGAGTGGGTCGGGAACGGGTACGGGCGGCTGCAGTGGCTGCAACTGCGACCATGGCATGGGCGTAGTCCTCACTCGGGTGTGTTCGGCAATGCGATCTCAGGATAAAAACTTTATCTTTTTTGAAGACGCAAAAAATCCTGTTCTCTCCATTGAGGGAGAAATCCCTGGGGTTCCAAAGTCTCAATCGACCTCCTTTTTGGCCGGAATTGGTTTCTCAAAACCAACTTCCTCCAACAAGGTGACTAAGACTGAGCTCTTAGAGAGCGTGAATCTCAAAGGGGTAAATCTTATCGCCAAACGGTTTGAGACCAAGGTTTACTTGGCTAAAGCCATTGCGAAACTGCAGGCTGCTTATCCCAGAAAATGGCGCAACGCTTTAGTTAAAGTGCGTGTCTGTGACGATGCAAACGGAAACATGATGTGCTCTGATGAAGATTCCCGTCATATGCTTTCTGTCAGTACTGTGACCGTCAATCCCAATGCGTTGCCTCGTTCGGTGATGCTTGAGGTCTGGAGCGGTCGCTTTTTGACGCTGGCCCATGATCCGATGAAGTGCGAGCAACAATATAGCCCACTGGTCTTGGATCTTTCTGGCGGTGGCTTTCAGTTCTCCAGCCCAGAAAACGGCACTTGGTTTGACTTAGATGACTCAGGCCAAGCCGTTCATACTGGATGGCTACAATCAAATAGCAACGCGTTTCTGGTGCGAGACCTTGACGGCAATAACCGCATTGATTCAGGCGCCGAACTGTTTGGCACAGCAACCCGATTGCTCAACGGAAAGCGTGCCTCCAACGGCTTTGAGGCTTTAAAGGAGCTCGATGCCAATGGTGATGGAATCATTGATCCGATGGATCCGGCATGGAGAGAACTCAAACTCTGGATCGATCTCAATCACAATGGTATCTCGGAACGTAATGAGCTCTTTCCGCTGGGCCGGGGAAATCTCAAATACATTAATCTTAGCTACGTGGAGATGAACGAAATTGATCCTTACGGCAACCAGACTAAATTTCGGTCAACGTATAACCGCCTAGTCAAAGGGGTGCCTACACCGATGCAGATTATCGATGTCTGGTTCAATACGTTGATCGATCAATAGAGCTTACGATTCCCTAGGGGGGCATGAGCCCCAAAAGTCCGCGAATGAACCACCAAGACGGGGTGCAGCCGATTGTCGGTTGCACCCCGTCTTTTTTTTTACCCGTACAAAACGCCCTAACACACCAGTATAACTGAGGTTATCTGGATCACCCTATTTCTTACGAATCACTAAATGTAACATAATGATACTTATGCGACGTAATAGATATCCTAATGCCCACCACCACGCCCGAGACAAAATAACGTCCCACCACAAAAAAAGCGCACTAACAAAAAACAAAATTTTTAAAAAACCGCGCTGAAACTAGGCGGCCGCGGGGCTTTTTCTTTCAAGCTGGATCTGTTTTTCAATCCAACGGTAGGTTTCAATCAATCCTTTTTCCAGCCGCTCTGGTGGAGTCCAGTTGAGCTTGCTCTTGCACAGGCGGTTGTCCGAGGTTCGTCCACGAACCCCAACGGGCCCGGCAATATTCTTAATCGTGATCTTTTTGCCAGCAATTCTTGCGACCATATCCACCATTCCATTAATGGTGATCATTTCTTCGGAGCCAAGATTCATTGGGCCGGTAAAATCACTGGCTACCAGACGGCGGATTCCCTCGATGCAATCAGGGATATAGAGGAAGGTTCGAGTTTGTTTTCCATCGCCCCAAATTTCGACCTCTCCACCCGACGGCGTTGAGGCTATCTTGCGACATACCGCGGCGGGCGCCTTTTCGCGTCCTCCATGCCAGGTACTTTGCTCGCCAAATATGTTGTGAAATCGAGCGATACGTACGGGCAACCCAAAGTTGCGGTGATAAGAAAGATAGAGTCGTTCGCTGAACAGTTTTTCCCATCCATATTCACTGTCGGGGGCGGCTGGATAGGCGGAATCTTCGGAGCACTTAGGATTGTTAGGGTCTTCTTGATTGCGTGCCGGATAGGTGCAGGCTGACGACGAGTAGAAAACTTTGCCGACTTTTCTCTCGCGGAACATTTCCACTAAATTAAGATTGATAAGACCCGAATTGTGCATGAGTTGCGCGTCGTTATCGCCAGTAAAAATATACCCTGCGCCTCCCATGTCGGCGGCCAATTGGTAGACCTCATCATATTGTGGCTTCAGGACTTTCTTGCAGAAATCGGACGACGTTAAGTTGCCTATGAAAAACTCGTCGGCCTCGGACTTAGAAAATTCTGGATATTTGAGGTCCGCTCCAAATACCTCATAACCTTCCGACTTAAGACGTCGGACCAAATGGGTTCCAATAAAACCACCTGCACCGCATACCAAGGCCGTTTTTTTCATATTAAATATTGTCTCACGAGATCGTGAAAATGCAGC
>JAYVQZ010000070.1:0-2912 GCA_043776735.1 Deltaproteobacteria bacterium
ATGAACATTCGGCCCTTACATGACCGGATTATTGTGAAACGGCTGGCGGAAGAAGAGAAGACAAAGGGCGGGATTATCATTCCCGACAACGCCAAAGAAAAACCTATGGAAGGCGAAGTTGTCGCCGTCGGTAACGGTAAAGTATTAAAAAACGGAACTAAAATTCCGCTTGAAGTTAAAAAAGGGGACCGCATCCTTTTTGGCAAATACTCCGGTACGGAAATCAAGTTCGGCGGCGAAGAATACTTAATGATTAGCGAAGACGAAATCCTCGCAATCACAATCTAATCGAATTTTAGGAGGAATCTAATGTCAGCAAAAGAATTTCGTTTCCGAGAAGAGGCCCGCAGCGCCATTCTTAAAGGCGTAAACACATTGGCGAATGCCGTAAAGGTGACCCTTGGACCCCGTGGTCGCAATGTAATCATTGAAAAATCCTACGGCTCCCCGCTAGTCACCAAAGACGGTGTGACAGTGGCTAAAGAGATCGAACTCGAAAACAAGTTCGAGAACATGGGCGCTCAAATGGTGAAAGAGGTTGCCAGCAAAACCAGTGACGACGCCGGCGACGGTACAACCACCGCCACAGTACTAGCTCAGGCAATTTTTCGAGAGGGTACCAAGTTTGTCACCATGGGACAAAATCCTATGGAGATCAAACGTGGAATGGACAAAGCAGTTCATGCCGTTAGCGAAGAGCTAAAACGCCTATCCAAACCGATCAAAGATCAAAAAGAGATCGCTCAGGTTGGTACGATCTCGGCCAACAATGACCTCACCATCGGAAAACTTATCTCCGAAGCGATGGAAAAGGTTGGCAAAGAAGGCGTTATTACGGTTGAGGAATCCAAGACGGCTGAAACAACTCTCGACGTAGTCGAAGGCATGCAGTTCGATCGCGGTTACCTCTCGCCCTATTTCGTTACCAACCCTGAAAAAATGGAAGTGGTTCTCGAAAACCCCATGATCCTTATCCACGATAAGAAGATCTCGGGAATGAAAGACCTACTCCCCGTCCTTGAAAAAGTAGTGCAAGCACACCGCCCACTACTCATCATTGCTGAAGACGTTGAAGGTGAAGCGTTGGCCACTTTGGTCGTTAACAAATTGCGCGGAACGATTCAGGTCGCTGCCATTAAAGCCCCGGGCTTTGGCGACCGACGCAAAGAAATGATGAAAGACATCGCGGTTTTGACTGGCGGCGAGCTTTTCGCCGAAGAGTTGGGAATTAATCTCAACACAGCCAAAATCGAGTCTTTGGGTCAGGCTAAAAAGGTTACGATCGATAAAGACAACACCACGATCGTCGACGGATTTGGCGACAAAAAAGAGATCGATGCCCGAGTAAAACAGATGCGCGCTCAAATCGAAGAAAGCACCTCTGATTACGACCGGGAAAAGCTCCAAGAGCGCTTGGCGAAAATGGTCGGTGGCGTTGCTGTCATTCACGTGGGCGCTGCCACCGAAGTGGAAATGAAAGAGAAGAAGGCTCGCGTTGAGGACGCTCTTCATGCCACTCGTGCTGCAGTTGAGGAGGGTATCCTTCCCGGCGGCGGTACGGCGTACATCCGTGCCTCTAAGGTTCTAGACACTCTCAAACTTGAAGGCGAACAGCTTGCTGGTTTAAACATCATCAGGCGCGCATTAGAGGAGCCGCTTCGTCAAATCGCGCATAACGCGGGCTACGAAGGCTCTATCGTTGTGGAAAAAGTACGTAATCAGACCACCGCCACCATGGGCTTTAACGCGTTAGCGGAACGCTATGAAGATCTCGTAGCTGCCGGCGTAATTGATCCTACAAAGGTAACCCGTTCGGCTCTGCAAAATGCGGCAAGCATCGCTTCATTGATGCTGACCACTGAAGCCATGATCTCCGAAAAGCCTAAACAGGAAGAAGAAGGCGGACACGGCGGACATGGGCACGGAGGCGGCGGTATGGGAGGCATGGGCGGAATGGGTGGTATGGGTGGTATGGGAGGCATGGGCGGAATGGGAATGATGTAATCCCACACCAAGCCTCCTTGGTACAAAGTTTTTTTTAATGGCGGTGGAACCGATGGTTCCATCGCCTTTTTTATTTTTTGTTGGCCGAGACCAACGCGGCAATACCGATAAGCAAAGTTCCCATCGTAGTAATGACGCTCGTGTAAAAAAGAATTTCTTGATAGCTCTTGCGCCAGTTAAATGGCACCGTCACGACGTCCCCGTCTAGGAGCTTAGGAATCGGCAACCCGTCTTCCATTAGGTCTTCCAAATCCACTTTTATCAACTCTCGGCTCGTTCGACGACGGATAGTGATCCCATTTAATTTCGTGGTCTCTCCGTAACCACCCGCGTAAAGAAGGGCAAAAAGCATATCCGTCCCTTCGGGAACGTAGTGAATCCCCTGCATAGGAACAGCACCAAACATCATGACGCGCATCAGTATTTTCCCATACCCTGCACCATGAATATGCTCATCACCGCCCGCTCTGCTCTGGGGACTAATTTGAGTAAATTTATCGTCCACCGCTTCGGCATGCGCCGCAATGGGAGCAAGAATCTGACAAACGATGATCGTGCAGACTAGAAACTGTTTTAGTAAGCCCATTAAGAAATTATAACCTAAACCCGGCAGAAGGCTCCTATGGGGCCTTACTACCAAGACAGGCCTAATTCCCTAGCTGCTTTTCTTGAGTGGCTTCCAGTTTTCAAGAAGGTCGACCACTAGCCGAACTATCGCGCCAGAGGCCAATTTGGCTTGTGTGTAGTTGAGATCTTTCCGCAAAAAAGACGAGCCGGCGATATCAAAGTGAACCCAGGGGTACTTCTGATCGACAAAGAACTTAAGAAACGTTCCGCCCTTGCTCGAACCAGCATCCCGAGAACCACTGTTGCGGATATCGGCGTAAGCGCTCTTTAAATCTTCTTCA
>JAYVQZ010000071.1:0-11408 GCA_043776735.1 Deltaproteobacteria bacterium
TTGTGTTTCTTGGCTTCCCCAAGGCTTTTATCGAGACCGTCGATGAGTTTATCGATACTTTCGTAACCTTGATTTAAGGGAAGGTGTTTTACGATCTGCCGTTTGTTATTGAGGAAGAGAATATTGGTCCTCTCCGCACCAATATGAATACCAACGACTTCCGCCGTTAGGGCACCTTCCACGGGTGTGGCTAGTTGAATCGTCTCCGCGGTCCCCTTAATGGCGTCGCGGAACGGTTTGAGCACCTGGTAGAGCGAATCAAGTTCTTCTTGTGTTACCTCTCGTTTCACGAGGGCTACTCCTTACTAGTGACATGGCCGATCGGCACTGCGATCGGAAGTCCGTTTTCGTCATAGAAACGTCCCAGGGCATCATTCCCCTGGCGATCGTAAGCTTCCTTCAATTCGTTCGTTACTATTTTGGGTGACATCAAAACAACGATTTCCGTTTTGTTGTACGAATCCGAGGTTCCCCCAAACAAGCTACCCAAAAGAGGGAGGTCTCCTAAAATGGGAATCCGATCCGTTTTCTTTTCGGTACGATCCTTCATGAGACCAGCGATCACAATGGTTTGACCATTACGCGCAAGGATTTTGCTTTCTGACGTTGTCGTACTGGAATTGGGGACGTTGGTCTTAGCATCGATGGTTCCATCACTCACTTCGGGTTTCACAAACATGATGATGTCGTTGTTTCCCGTAATGTGCGGCTTGATCTTTAAGATAGTACCCACGGTAAGGAACTGTACGTTCTCACTGGCACCGGTAGTCGAAAGGGTGGTGGTCTTAAAACCAAGACGTTGCCCAAGGGTAATCGTTGCTTCCTGGTCCGTGAGCGAAAGCACCCGAGGTCGGGCTAACAAGTCGGTTTTGGTTTTCGAAGAAAGAGCCGAGACCACTCCAGTAACGCTCTGCCAGGTCAGTCCAAAGAACATTCCCTTTTGACTCGCATTGCCCTGCTGAACGGGACTTAGGCCTCGAGTCTGGATCGGGTTAATTACCGTGTTTTCTGGGGTGGAACCGTTCTTAACATTTCCGCTCCAATCGATACCATAGTCTAAGGAGTCACCACGATCGAGCTGAAGGATCGCCGACTCTACCTCAACCAACCGGGGTTCGACGTCGAGAACGGCGATCATGGCTTCTACGTTTTTTAGGTACTCGTAACGATCGATCATGAACAGGGTATTGGAGTTTGAGTCGACGCTGATTTGGGCGTCTTTTCCCGCGATGTCCCGGATTTTTACGACCATTTCATTCACGTCGACAAACCGGATTTTAAAACTGCGGTAAGTCCGGGCTTCTCCGGCAGTTCGTACGATGGTGACATCTCCCATGTGCTCGGCACGGTAGGCCGTGGGGCGCAAGACCAAGTCAATCGCCTGCTCGTATGAAATTCCATCCAGGCTTACGGTTACCGTACCGGTAACGTTACTGGGCAGTACCAAGCTCTTTTGGCTTTCTGCTGCTAACGAGCGGATCACTTTATCAAGAGGCGCACCACGAACGTTTAAACTAACCTTTTTTGCCTTAGGGCCAAGACTAGCCGCTCGTCGGAATGGATCGTCAGGGACTAAGACTAAATCATTTGAGTTTTGACGGGCAAACGTGAAGGAGTCAGTAGCATCGTGCCAGAGGGTAAGGGACCCCGTGGCAGTACGAGAATCCATTATCACCAGGGCTTTTTTTACGCCTTTTCCCTTGTCTGTGGTGAATACGAATTCCTTCTGGAAATTTTGCGGGGAGGTGGATTTCCATCGAACTTCAGACAACGTATTGTCTTTGTTGTGGACTACGTTGTACTGGGGAGTCTCGGGCGTGAATCTCAAGATAAGTTTCTTGGTGATCCCCCTTTCTTCTAAAAAGGCGCCGGCGAAGGTGGTTGCCTTCTCGTCACTTGCCTTAATGCCTGCGCAGCCGGACATCGTTGCCAGTGAAGCTGCCAGAAAACAAGGAATTGCTAGTAACAGGATTTTAGTTTTCATTTTACCACCACCGTTTTAGTCGACGACCCGTTTTTCAGAGTGACGCTCTTAGCTCGAGTGTCCACTCGTATAATTGTCCACGGACCGATCGAGTCACCTTCTTCAAAAATGTTTTCGTCGGAAATAACGCTGGTGCCGACAATTTTTTCTAACTTAGGTAGACGAGCTCCGCCGCCGCTTGCTCTTACATGACTAACCTCAGCAGGCGCCCGGGGGGCCGCCGCCGTTGTTGGTGCAGAGACAAAAACCTGGCGGAAGGTGTCCTCTTCCGGCGTAGTCTCCGGATTTGGTTTTGCGCCTGCCTCTCCCTTGGTCGTCTTCTTTGCCTCGGCCAGTTTATCGTCAGGAATCCAATCTACGGGGGCCAAATAAAATTCAAAGAACAAATTGGCGTGAATGCTGTCAGCCTGTCCCTTTTGCTGAGGCACCTCAAAAGCAAAATCATTGATTCTAAAGAGGCCGTTATATTTTTCCATGTGCTCCACATAGGGAATAAGCATGGTTTGATGCATGTTCGCTTCAAAGCGATATCGGGCCGCACGCGGCTGAGAATTGGGACTTCCGGTTAGGCCAAAACTTACCGGGGCCAGGGCCGATTGAGTGGCCGATTCAAAGGCGATTGTCCCTGGATGCTGCTTGTCGAATTGGGTTACAAAGTAATCAAGGACCTCACTTGAGTTAATCTGGTCAGGAAGGCGCGCCTTCACCTTTCGTTCTGTGTCCTCAATCTTCTTTTCCCAGGCCTTATCGTATTGAGCGGCATCGAGACGAACCTGCTGTATCTCTTTTCCTAATTTCACCGCCTCCTCGTCCATCTTCCCCGTTTCCTCTAAATACGGAGCACCAAGACGGTAAAGCCCAATGCCGAACACCGCTATTGCGAGAAAGGCATTCTTGGCTAGTTTCTTAAAGTTCATCGTTTATTCGCCACTATTTTTCGAAGAACCACTCAATTTAAAGAGAGGAACGAAAACGGAAACCGCCACTGCGCAGATTAAACAGGCCGAAAAGAGCAGGAGTAACGGCTGCAATACTGCCGTAACCTGACCTAATAGCTCGTTGTACTGCCTCTTGTAATAGAGAAAGGTATTCTCAAGCATGCCGTCAATTTGGCCGGTCTTCTCACCCACAATAAAAAGTTGAAGGGCCATGTCGGGAATCAAAGGGCTGCCTTGCATTGCCTTAGACGTCTGCTCGCCTTCCTTAACGCTATTGATTAGCTTTTCAAAAAACTTGCGCTTTGCCTCACCCTTGATGGTTTCCTGACAAATTCGTAATCCCTCAAGAAGCGGGATGCCTGACTTGAGCATACTGGAAAGTGTCTTTGCAAAGAGCGCTACGAACATAGCGATGAAGACATCCTTGATTAGGGGCAGGCTTAGAAACATGTTGTCACGCACTTCAGAGGTCGCTTCACTCTTAAAGAAGTAAACAATCGCCCCAATCACAGCGCCCACGGCACCAAAGATGGGAATGGTGTTTCCCCGCAACTGGTGGCTGCAATCGATAAAAAATTGGGTGAGGAAAGGAAGCTTAACTCCGAAACCCTTAAAAATTTCCTCAAACTGGGGGAACATGAACATTAGCAGTCCGGCGACCAACGCGCCGCAAAGAGAGAGAAGAAATACTGGGTAAGCGGCTGCCTTTACGATCTTGCTGCGGATTTCCGCCTGTTCTTTAACCAGATCTACCAATTGATTGAGGGCTCCATCTAGATTGCCTGATTTTTCACCAACACCAATAAGGTTGGTATGGAGCGGGGGAAAGCTTTCCGGAAATTTTTGAAGGGCTAGAGATAAGGGAAAACCCTCGGATAATTCAAAGAGAACCGTTTTGATAATCTCAGCCAGACGAGGGTGTTTGAGCTGATCGCCCAACATTTTGATGGCTAAGAAAATAGGGATACCAGCCTTAATGAGAAAGCTTAGCTGCTCATAGAAGGTGAGAATAAGTGGTGTAGGGACTTTGGGGGTTCCAAATAGATTAACCGATTTTGCGGTTTCTTTTCGTTGATCGGCAACCGTCTTCACTTCAAGAATAGTGAGGTTGCGCTGTTGAAGAATCTGCATCACTTCTGACTCGCTTTGTGCCTCAACGTGATCAGATATCTCTTTTCCGGCGCGGTCGATCGCTTGGTAATGGTAAAAGGGCATAGAAACTTACCTCGAAACTTTCCTACTTACCTATCGGGTTCTATTTCTGGGTTCTTAAGCCCCAGGATTGGAACGGTACGTCATATTGTCGAGGAGCAACCTTCCCCAGGGGCCGCGGGAGTGAATCACCCTCAGATAGTCGTTCTTGCTTTTTTGGGGGACCGGCGAGAATTCCTCACTTTTCTTTGCCATTAATCCGAAAAGAGTTTGAGGTCCCTCGAAGGTTTTTAACTTTCGATGGGACGGCTGGTGGAGGAACTTCGCGATGTTGACCCTAGATCAAGTAAATCGGATGGTGTTCGCTGCACTTGCGACTTTGGAAACCAAAGTGGCAGTGGGCAAAGAGATTGGAATTGGAAACCCAGAAGTCATTAAAACCTCTGGCGCATACGGGTCGGTTATCCTCTGTGCTCTATTTACGGGCGGTGTCGAGGGGCGACTCACGTGGACGATGGAGTGGGGCACTGGATTTGCGATCGCTGAGGCATTGTCAGGCCAAAAGGTAGATGGCTTCAATGAAGTGACTCAACAGGCTTTAGAAGGATTATTCCACGAGTTTTTGCAGGGAGTGGCCAACGGTTTCTCTGAGACAGGAACTCAGCTTGATATCAGAGTGCTTCCCACCCTGGTCGATACGAGTGTCCTGCTCAGTGAAGACGGAAATCCAGGGGCTCTTAAGATTCCCATCAATTTGGATTCGGGTGGAGTGAACCTCTACCTAGCTTTTGATTGAGCCGGAGATTTGTTTTTGGAAAACTAAAAAAAATGGCTTTGAACTTTAGAAACCCATGATTCAACTTAAAGAAGGATTTTTTGAAGAGCAGCTTCAGGTACGTTATAAGATCACGCCTGAACAGATCTCTCAAGCGCAGAAACTCAATGCGAAAAACCGCACTGGGCTTTTGACCAACCTCCAACAGATGGGGGTGATCAGCGAAAAGCAGATGATCGAAGTCCAGGTTGAACTCTTTGGAACCAACCTTCTGCAGCTCAAAAATCATCCCCTAAAAAAAGATGTGGTTGAGTTGATTCCTGAGGATGTTCGCGGGCGACATCAGATCGTCCCGGTCACTTTGGTGGGGAATATTCTGACTGTAGCGACCTCGTCTATCTTTCAGGCTCAGCAGTCCCTTCCTGAGATTCAAAAGCATATCAACCACTTCATTCATTTTGTTCTGGCCTATCCATCAGAGATTAATAAGCGCCTGCTTGAGTATTCTAAAACCGAGCAGAACATGGACCAGATGCTCGAGAATCGAGCTCAAGAACTCAATGTCACGTCTGATAGCGAAGTTAAAAAGACCGCCGAAGATCCCCACGGCCCCGTGGCGAAAGTCATTGAGTTCCTTGTGAATCAAGCCGTGTCAAGTGGCGCCAGTGACATGCACTTTGAGCCTCTTTCTAGTTATTACCGGGTTCGTTTCCGGCAAGACGGAATGCTTCGCGAAGTTAAGAAGTTCGATAAAGTTTTTACGGCTCCTTTTGCTGCCGCCGTAAAGATCATGGCAAAACTTGATATTGCAGAATCTCGCCTGCCTCAAGATGGTACGTTTCGTCAGCAGGTCGGCAATCGCATGATCGACTTTCGTGTGGCGACGTATCCCACGGAGCAGGGTGAGAAGATCGTTATTCGAGTTTTGGACAGTTCAAAGAGTGCTGTGACTCTCGATAACTTGATGCTACCCGCCAGTGAGAAAAAGAAACTTTTGCAAATGATTGAAGCTCCCTATGGGCTCATTGTGGTTGCCGGTCCGACCGGATCAGGAAAATCAACCACGCTTTATTCCATTTTGGCCCACCTCAACAGCCCTAACGTAAATATTCTCACTATCGAAGATCCGATCGAGTACCGAATGGCTGGGATCTCACAGGGGCAGGTAAATACAAAAAAAGGATTAACCTTCGCTGTCGCTTTGCGTGCCATGTTACGTCTTGATCCCAACGTAATTCTCGTCGGTGAGATGCGAGATCTTGAGACCGCATCGATTGGAATGCAGGCCGCCTTGACCGGTCACTTAGTGCTTTCTACCGTCCATTCCAATACTGCCTGCCAGACGATTCAACGTTTTACCGATCTGGGTGTGGAACCGTTTACCGTTGCCGGCGCCCTTGGCGGTGTGATCGCTCAGCGTCTGATCCGTCGAGTTTGTGAAAACTGCAAAGAGCTTTACAAGCCTACTAAAGATGAAATGGTCTACGTAGGTTTTCATGAGCCGTTTCCAGAGCAGCTTACCCGCGGTAAAGGCTGCAGCAATTGCCATAATGACGGCCATAAAGGGCGACTGCCGATACAAGAGCTTCTTTTAATAGATGATGAACTAAAGCCAATTGTACAAAAAGGCGCCAACGCCAGCATGATGTTTGCTGAAGCCAAGAAGCGCGGACTGATGACGTTGCGCGACAGCGCCTTAGAACGCGCAAAGGGTGGCGCTACGACGGTAAAAGAGATTTTACGTGTCCTTGGTCCTGATATGGGCGGCGATTCTGGTGGCGGTCACTAAACCTGGCATCTTCATTGATCATAAGCGAGGTCGAGAGAAGGTTCTCTACCCTTATTGCGAGATTCCGGCGGAATCGTGGCAACCTTTAGTCGCCGACCAAAGGCCGCTAACAAAATCAATCCGTTCGTTCACCCATAGGTTGCCGCGTTGCTGAGGTAACTGGCAATGACGACAATTTAGGAACACGGCTTAACAGCTGTTATCGCAAACCCCATTGGCATCCCTACCGCTCTGGATTCCCTCGTATTCTAACTACAGGTTCAATCCCAAAAGGAGACACAATGAAAAGGCAAATACTTGCAGCGTTTCTATTTCTGATCCCCCAGATGGTTTTGGCGGAGGCTACCGCATTGAGTCCGGAGGAGTTAGCTCCCAGCATTCCTAAAGTCTGCTACGACACGCTTGAAGGCGGGCAGTTCTGCACTACCGACAATGTCGGCAAAGTCCAAGTCTTTGTCTACAACGCCGGCTGGTGCGGGCCATGTAACAGTGAAATGGGAGAGTTGTCCGATACCTATCCCCAATTCGAAGGACAGCCAGTAGTTTTCGCCAGCCTTTCAGGAGAAGGATGGAGTCGCGGCGCTAAACCTGACGCCCGATTCATGGCGGAGTGGAAAGCACGGCATAATATTCCGTTTGTTGTCGCCGGGAAGTTTCGGGACTTTGGGAAGTCTTTCAACAGCCCAGGTTCTATTCCCTTTGCTGTCGTCGTTGATAAACAGGGAAATGTTTATAAAAGCGGCTTCATGAGCGCTGGTGAGATCGCTAGTGTCGTACGTTCTCTGCTCAACGAATAGTTCTTACTTACTTAGAGGGTCAGCCAGGCTCTGGCTGACCCTTTTAAAAAAAATCCGTTCTGTTCGACCCGCTACCTTAATTCTCCGCGATGGTTCTCCCAATCGCTTCTGCCATTGCTTAAGACATCCGGGCCCAAGAAGCTCGGGGTAAATTTCTACCCCCGCAAAATCATACGCGCGATAAAAGTTTAAAAATAGAGACCACTCAGCTTGAGTGAAGCACCGTTTTTGTTCCAAGCTTCGAAAAAGCGAGTGCAGAGGAATTTGGGCCCATTCCCGCCGTTCGCGCTCTGAGGTACGGCCTAGGTCGACGCTGATGGTCTTCTTTTCGTGAAAACGTTGCGCATTGTAAGTGAAGTAGTGGTTTTCTCTGAGGTAACACGACCCTTCAGGTTCCTGGCTCCAAGCGGTCATGCAGTAGGGCCACTCCAAAAGTCCTACTCCTGGTGAGCGTTTAATTTCCTGGAAATAAGTAGCCTCTTCTGGGGCTAAGCCGCGAAATGACCCACCAAGCCCAAAGATCTGACCCAAGGTTTCGAAAATAAAGAGAAGCTTCACCATCATTTTTACGACCGGCCTTTGCTCTCTCCATTTCTCCCAAAAAGGGACCGAAAAAAATACCAACAAGGGGGCTAGTAAAATAATAAAGCGTACCGACTGACGAGAAAGCAGGTGCCAGGGAAATAATTTTAGCGTGGGAAATAGTCTAGGATGAAAGAGGGCCACCGTTAAAAAAGTTACGATCAAAAAACGCCAAGAAAGTCGCGACTTTTTTTTCTGAAAGAAAATCCCAAGGACTGCGGGGAATAGCAGCTGCCACCCCGGATTTCCCATGGCTTCCCGGTCACCAACGTCGGTAAGGACGTCTTTAAACGCGTCCCACCCCGGATCCCACAAGAAGGGGAATGACGGAATTGCCCAGCGCAACGGGTTCGTCCAATTCGCCCCCTGAGCAAGGGGAGGGTTTTTCAAAGCATCAAACGCCACTTGGAAGTTCAAGGGCACATAGAGAAAGAAAAAAAAGGCGCCCAGGGCAATAAGCATTATTCCCTTGGTGTTGCCGATGGCGTCTTTCGCGTTGAGCGATTTTATCGCCTCCCACAGAGCGTCGCGTGACTCTGAGTGCGTTAATACCACTATGGTAGCCACAGACCAGAGTGTTAGGCAGAGTGGAATTACATAGCCCGGATCTTGCCCCCCGCTGCCTAGGAGAAGAAGCGGACCGACAGGTAAAAGGCTTTTGATGGCCGGTATCCCCTTACGTTCGATGACAACCAGCAACGTATTTAAGTAGGCCACGGTGAGGGTCATCCAATGGCAGTAGGCCATATTGGCATGGCGGGGAAATTTGTTTTGGGCGTAGAAATTAAAAAACGCTAGGAGAAAAGCAATGCCCAGGGCGAGGCGAGGGGAATAAATTTTTCGAAGAAGCCAAGTTGTTGCGGCGAAAAGAAAAAAATGTGCAAGAAAAAAATAAAGGTATGACCAGGGACCCGGACCAAGAAAATGAAGCGACGTGCCAATAAAGTAATCAGCCTCCCAGGAATAGGGAAGATAGGTAACCGAACCGCCGGTGGGAAAGACCACCCAATCTTGGAAGAGACTCAGTTGGGGGAAAGGGGAAAAGTGGAGCAGTTTTGAAAAAATAAAGTGAATCCATTCTAAGTGTTCGGTGTCCCCCGTACCCACTAACGGTGCGGTAAGCGATCCCATACGGCGCAGATAGAGTAAGGCTAGACCCATAGCCAATAACAAGTAGAAGAGGAAAGGGCGGAATCGAGGAGAAGGGGTCATCTTGGAAGATGATAAACGAACATGGGCTCACCGACATAGTTGCCATCAGCGACTCGATTCAGTGCATAGCTCACCCATTTGGTAAAGGTCATCGCGCTGTTCTGAGGAAGCCAAGCACCGGCATTGATGAGTTCGGTAACCAAATAGCCTTTTTTTCTAAGGCCCGGTCCAATACGTTTAGAAATTTCATTATTGGCAATGATAAAACGTTCTTTTCCCGAAAGCTCGGTGGGTTCGAAAACCACGTCCTGATAACGTTGGGTAATCAGATAGAACAGAAATGACCAAGTCGGCATGCCGCCAAAAAGTCCAACACGGAATTTGTTAGGCTGAAGACCTGCCTCCACAGAACTGCGGTGGATCCACTCCATCACATCTTTAACATTGCGGTGTGTGTGCATTTGAGTAAGGAGATCTACGGGCTCCCCCGCCGTGATGAAGTTTACAAAATAGGCTAGCCGAATTTGGTAAAAGCCTAACAAGACTAAGCTGACCAGAGCCGTTCTTTGGGCAAGGCGATTCCAGCGTGAGTAATTGGCCTGAGTGAGGTGTTTAAACAGATTAGAAAATAGGTAGCCGCAAAATAGCGCCGCCGGATAAACAATGTGAATGGTAAGCCACGGTACTTTCTCGCCAACGTAGCTATATACGGCGATAGATCCAAAGCTCCAGTAGCAGGCAAGGGCGAGAGGCCAGTTTCTCCTTTGGATAGCAGCGATGGTGCCACTTGCCCCTAACCCAAAGGCAAAAACATAGGGAAACAGATCGGCAAGGCTACGAGCCTTCAAAAAAATGAACAGGCTGCCTCGAGAAGCCATCTCGCGGGAAAGTGGCAGTAGGATAAAGCCCGCGATAACCACTAGGAGAAAAGTGATGCGGCAGTAGGTGATTCGGCGAAAACCGTAAAGCCACCCCAGAGTGAGCCCCACCAAAATAGGCAACTCGTGCAGAGCAAGACTTCTTAGGTGATAGTTTAATGGGGCGTACAGGCGCTCAACATCGTGCTGGCCCCACCAGTACTTGAATATTTCGCGGTAAAGACCGTCGGCAAAGGCGGAAGGATTTTGGAAAAAAGAGGTTTGAAGGTAAGCATAGCTCAATAGAAAGACGACGGTAAAAACGGAGCTGCCCTTGGCCAGGCGCTTTATGGGAAGCCGAAAGGACCTGCGTGCCAGGCGATCCCAACCCCACCAGAGCAGACCAAAGGTTCCCAACAAAAAGACATAGAGAAAACCGACCGCCTTGGTGGCAAAAACGATTCCCGCAGAGGCCGCACACAGGGCGAGCCAAGGAAGTCCTGAAAGCCGGTGGCTTGCGTCATCACGGTATCGAAGAAAACCATACAGCGAGAGTGCCACAAAAAGAATGGCCATTTCATCATGGCAGAGAAAACGAGAGTAATAGACATTTAAGGGTGAGGACGCCAGAAGCATCAGGGCAATCAAGGCGGCTGTATTCCCTAGCCATTTGCGAAAGAGCAAAGGCGAAAGAAACACCAGGCAGCCAGAAAGAGCGGGAACCAGGCGAGCCTGGATTTCGCCAACTCCAAATAGGGCAAAGAACCAGCGGAGGACTTCATATAAGAAGGGACCGTGAAATCTAGGATCATAGCGGTAGAACTTTACCGCAGGCATCACGAACCAGTCATAACTGAGTATGGCGTGGACGGATTCGTCGTTATGGAGTGGACGATCGCCCAAGCATAATAGGCGAAACAGGCAACCTAGGAGGAGAAAGATCTGAAAAAGTTTGCGCCGTGACACGTTGTTTATCTAACAAAGGGAAAAAAAAGGGACGCGTGAAGTTCACGCGCCCCAAAGAATAACATAAAGCTGAGTAGTTAGTGAGTCTTAACCACCGGAGCGTTAGAAACCACCCGTCCGCCACCGGTGTAACTGATTTGCTTGTTGGTAGCATCCCAGGTGACAGTGGTTGTGTCGGCCTTAGGTCCTTTGGTATAGACCCCGAAGTAGTCGCCGAACACAGTGTCGTTGCCTGACATGTATCCATAGTTTCCACTTGCGGTGTTAAACGGATCTTGCAACGTGGCCGGAATGATTTGCGGCGAGGCGTTGGTCAATGAAGTTCCAATGTCAGCCGGGTAGATATTGGCGTTATTTCTCCAATAGGACGTAATGGCTGTTTTAAGAGTATTGAGCTCACCTTCTGACTTGGTGAG
>JAYVQZ010000072.1:0-2905 GCA_043776735.1 Deltaproteobacteria bacterium
GGCTTTTGTTTTCAGCCAGAAGCTTTTTGAAGCCGGTATTTTTACTACTCCAGCTGTTTATCCGGCGGTCCGCTATGGGGAATCCATCGTGCGAACCAGCTACATGTCGAACCATACTGAAGAAGAGCTCAATTACGTGTTGGAGACCTGCGGTCGTATTGGCAAGGAACTTGGCATCTTTGATGACGCCGCCTATACCGGGGATACGAAGAGAAAAGGAACAAATGGTTACGATTTCACCCTGCCGAACGAAAGCGCAGATGCGGCTATTCGAGAGGACGCCGGAGCTGTTGCACCGTAAGGATCTTTGGTTTGTGCCGCCTTTCCCTGGCAGCACTACGAAAATGTTTTTGCCAGACTCTCCGTACCAGCGGCATGGAAAGTTAATGCCTTTTATCGCATACCAGGACGGGGTTCCTGTCGGCAGAATCGCTGCGGTTATTAATCAGGCTCACAATGATTATTACAAAGACAATCTTGGTTTTTTTGGTTTTTTTGATTTTGTAGAAGATCTGGAAGTCGCCAAGGCATTGCTCTTTACTGCGGAAAAGGCTTTGGCAGAGCAGGGTTTTAGTCGAATGCGTGGCCCCTACAATCCCACCGTTAATGATGAGGTTGGTCTTTTAGTCGATGGTTTTGACCGCATTCCTATGGTCATGATGCCTTACAATCCCTCCTACTATTCCTCAATTTATGAAAAGCTTGGTTTGCAACGGGCGAGAGAACTTTTTGCCTTTCATATTACTGGTGACCAGCAAGCGCCGGGGCGGATTTTAAAGATTTGCGAAAGGGTTAAAAAATCCACGGGGCTCACGTTGCGACGGCTAAATCTAGCCAAGCTCGATGATGAAATTAAGATCATTCACCAGCTTTACAACCAAACGTTGGATAGAAACTGGGGCTTTGTTCCTATCACGCTTGAAGATCTGCAGTACGCCGCAAAAGACCTTAAAGCGATTCTTGATCCCTCAATCGTGCTCATCGCCGAGAAAGACGGGAAACCTGCTGGCTTTTCGTTGTGCATCCCCAATATCAATGAATTTATGTGGAAGGCGCGCAAGTGGCCTGGCCCCCTTCGTCCCGCTAAGTTTTTATGGGACCTCATGACCCGTCGGCCGCAAGACGCTCGCCTGGCTGTACTTGGAGTAGCCCCGGAGTTTAGAGGAAAAGGCGTTGCTGCGCTTTTTTATGCAGAGACTCTTTTGACTGGAGGAAAGCGCTACAGAGCTGGTGAGCTCTCCTGGGTCGAAGAAAGTAATGAAGAGATTATTAAAGGCATTACTGTCATGGGCGGAGAAAAGTATAAGACTTATCGCCTGTACGAAAAGCAAACTCTCAACGCCTAAAGGACGACAGCTTGAATTTATTCTTAACTGGGGTGACAGGATTTGTGGGACGTAATCTCCTGCTACGTGTCCTTGCTGAGGCTCGTTACGAGGCCATTTACGTGCCTGTGCGCAGTGTTGAAAAATTTCGAGCGCAGCTCCAAGGAGATGGCTTTGATGAAATTCCTTCACGGATAAAACCCCTAGAGAGTTCCGCTCCGGACTGGGAGTTTTCAAAACTACCGGCAATGAACCACGTGATCCATTCTGCGGGCTCTATCTTTGCTGAGAATCGAAAAGAATATTTTAGAACCAACGTGGATGGCACCCTCAATTTGATGAGGACGCTGCCATTAGCAAAAGGATCACGAGTGGTGCTGCTTTCCTCGCAAGCGGCAGCTGGCCCCTGTCTTGGCCCGGCTGCTTGTCGACGCGAAGATCAGGCGGAGAGCCCGGTCACCTGGTACGGGGAGTCCAAGTTAGAAATGGAGCGGAAGGTGACGATGGAATTTTCTTCCCGACTTGCCGAGCTTCCATATATTTTTCTGAGACCGCCAATGATCTTTGGGCCTAGGGATCAGGCAACTTTGCCCCTTTTTAGGATGGCCAGATTTCCCGTGCGTTTTAAGCCTGGAGGTCGGGCGAAATTCTTTAGCTATCTTGCTGTTTCTGATCTGGTAGAGGCTATTTTGACAAGTTTAGAAGCGCCTTCTTGGGAAGATGTTGCGGGGCGGGCTTTTTTTGTGGGCTCCGAAGAGCCTATCTCCGACGAAAAATTGATTTCCCTCGTGGGCGATTCGCAAAAGCGAAGAGGTTGGGTAATTAAAGTTCCGCAGCCTTTGTTGTGGGGCGTCTCTCAGGTGATTCAAAGGGTTCCCGGTTGGCGTAGCCAAATACCAAATCTGACAGCGGACAGAGTCCGAGAAATCTGGCCGGATCGTTGGGTAGTGTCCTCTGAAGCCTTCTCTTGCCAGTTTCGTTGGCGCCCTCGGGAAGAGCTTGCAAAAACCCTGGAACTGACGCGCGATTGGTATGTGAAGACGGGAAAGTTGACTGCCTAAATGGCTTCTTGTCCAATGGCCGAAAGAAATTTGAATCGAGCTATTTCGGTTTGATATTTTAGTCGATCCCGGCTTCGTTTCACTTCTTCAAGAGAATTTAATGAGGTGAGCACGTCGAGGTGGTTTACTAAGCCATTCTTAAAATCGCGGACCTGTTCGGCGTAGTTGAGTTCGGAAAGGTTCGTGGCTTCATCAAAGGCTTTGAGCTGAGCTAGATTCTGTAGGTACGTTGCATGCCACGTCGAAATTTCTTTACGACCCTCTTCACGAATTTGGGAGACGTTCAACTCTTGGCTCTTTCTCTTCTCAGTAGCCTCACGAACTTGAGAAACAATGCCGCCGCCCATGAAAATGGGAATGGTCAAAACCGCACCTACGTCCCATTTGCTGTTCTCCAAGATACCCGTCCGTCTAATGTAATAATTCGCCGTAAGATCGATTGAGGGGAAATGCTGGGAGGCTAAGACGTCCACAGACTTTTCTGCGGCAGTTTGACGCTCTTTTGCCGCCAAGAGGTCA
>JAYVQZ010000073.1:0-11372 GCA_043776735.1 Deltaproteobacteria bacterium
CCGTAAGGTAGGGGGTGGAAACTGGCACATGCTTTGCTGTATTATCGGGAAACGATTTTGAATATGCTTAAGGAGCGTCCATGTTGAAGAGTCTTTTTCTAGGTGCGATTGGATTATTAGTAGTTTCCTGCGCCTCGCACGAAAAACGAGCTGATATCTCGCCAACGTCAGTTCCGATGGAGGAGATCGCTAAATTGGAGGCCGAAGTTGGCGATGCTTATGGCAAGCAGATCGACGTTCTCGCTAGTAAAGAATTTCGAAAGAGTAAGGAACTGCTCAAGGAGGCCAGGGAGGATGTAGAAAAAGGAAAAAACCACCAAGAAGTTCTCAACAAAGTGGCCGAAGGAAGGGCACATCTTAAAACTGCCGCTGAGGTGGCCGTTCACCGCACCAGTTTAATTCCCGGCGTCATTAACGCGCGTCGCGCTGCCATCGATGCGGGGGCTAACAAGTTCCCTCCCACGGGAAGAAAAATGTCCGATATTGATGATGAACTTCGGAGCCAAGTTTTAGATCCCGAAAGAATGTCAGTGGATGATGTTTCTGTCTTGCAAAAGAGATATTTGGATATCGAATTAACTGCCATTATTTCCACGCAGTTAGGAAAAGCAGCGGCTAATATCGACAATGCGATCAACGATGGGGCGAATTCTCGCGCTAAAGTTTCACTAAAGCGGGCGCAGATGGACTTTCGTTCGGCGGAAAATCTGATTTCAGCAAATCGCAACGAAACGTCTCGCTACAGCGATGCAGTATCCAAAGCAAGTGACAGCGCGGAGTTTTTGAATTCTGTGGTTACTGCTATTAAGAAGAGCGACGATAAATTGGATGAACAGAATGCTGCCAAGGTTGTCACCCAGGAACGGAAGATTTCTAATCTGCAAAGCAAACTGGGTTCAGCAACAGAAGAGACCGCTAAGTTGAGCCAGGCCTACGACAGCCAAGGAAGAAAACTCCGTGCCGCCGGTGAATTAGTAAATCTTCAAGCGGCCATCGAGTCGGCGCGCAAACGGTTTTTGCCCGAGGAAGCCGATGTGTTTCAGCAGGGATCGAATTTACTTATTCGGTTGAAGTCAATCAAGTTTCGTTCCGGCCGAGTTGAACTACCGGAAACCGCTTACCCAGTTCTGGCCAAGGTTCAGGCAGTGGCCCTTGAACTTCATCCTGAGAGCGTAGTCATTGAAGGGCATACCGATTCTGTTGGGAACCCTAAGCTAAATAAGGCGTTGTCCGAAGACCGCGCTATGGCGGTTGCTAACTACTTCGGCAACAACGGCATTGAACCCAAGTTAATTGAAACTAATGGGTATGGATTTGAGAAGCCAATCGCTTCCAATAAAACGAAGACTGGACGTGAGCTAAACCGGCGTGTCGACATTATCGTCACGCCTGGGGTTAGCACGGCAAAAACTGCGGAGCCTGCAAAGGCCCCACAGCGCGATGCTGTGACCAACTAGACCTCCGCCCCAGTTCCCGTAAACGAACTCGGATTCTCGGGAGTGAAGGTTCACTCCCGAGAATCAGTGTTTTCTAAGTTTTTTCTGCGCTTTTTCAGGCAAATATCCAATTAGCAAAGACCGCGCTTTGAGCACGAACGAATCCCCCTGGGTAAGAAGAGGTGAATTGTCGTTACGTTGACTCGGCGAAGACTCGAATGCTATCCCCATGGCAATGTCAGATAAAAAAAAGGTCACGATTAGCTTTGCAGATCCTGTTTTTTCACCCATCGAAATCGAGTCGGGGTCTCGTCTGAGCGATGTTTTAGATGGACCCAATTCTCCTGTTTTTTTCGGTTGCAAAAGCGGTAACTGCGGAACGTGCCTGATTGAACTCGATGAGAAAAGTTTTTCACAGGCGCCCCTGCCAGATCAGACGGAGCAGGAGTATTTAACCTTCGCTGCTGCAGACAATCCGCTGGCACGACTGGCTTGCCAGTTGGTTGCTACAGCAGATCTTCATATAAAATACCTTACCGAATAGCTGGTGTTTGAATGGTAGAAATAGCAGCCAGCAGAACCGTATTTAATGAAGACGCCTTGTCTTGGCTGGAAGGGCAACGCGTGCTTGTGGGTTGCTCCTTTGTTACTTCCCTGCCAGATGTTTCCGAACTCTCGGAGCTGACTCTAGAGGAATGGAAAGTTTGGTTTTTGCGGGCCACTAAGTTGATTCTATCTCGTTGTCCCGATGACGGCGTGGCTATCTTTTATCAAACGGATATCAAAAATGAAGGGGTTTGGGTTGATAAGGGTTATCTCTGCCAGAAAGCCGCGGACGAGAGTGGGCATCAGCTACTCTGGCATAAAATCGTTTGCCGAGTGCCTCCAGGGCAAACTCGGTTTGCCAGACCGGCGTACTCTCATATGCTCTGTTTCTCCCGAGGCCTGAAGGCCGAAGTGGCGAAGTCGACAATGGATGTCTTGCCTGATGCGGGTGAGGCCACATGGACAAGGGGAATGGGCATGCACGCCTGCCGGCAGGCCTGCCTTTTCATTCTGCATCAGACACCGAGCCGTACTGTGATCGATCCCTTCTGTGGGCATGGGACGGTGTTGGCCGTCGCCAACGACCTGGGGCTCAATGCCATAGGCGTGGAGCTAGGGACGAAGCGAGCGCGTAAAGCACGCGGATTAATTACGGCGAACCTACTTGCGGGCAAATAAGTACGTTTTCACTGTATTTCATGGCCGTTTTTAATTAATAACCGCCCATGAGCGTAAGCGAACTTTTGATACGGCAATTGGGGCCGAAAGGGGACGGGATCCATCTTGGAACCCAGGGGCGCATTTACGTCGAGCGAACCATCCCCGGCGACCGAGTTAGGGCACGTGTTCAAAGAGATCATGAGGGCATTTCACGCGCCGACGTCGTTGAGATCCTTCAGCCCTCCCCACACCGGCAACAAGCTCCCTGTGTGCATTACGACCGTTGTGGTGGATGTACTTTGCAGCACCTTAAGGAGCGCTTTTATCGAGGTTGGAAAACTGACCTGGTGAGGGAGGCTTTCGAAAAACAGGGGCTTCGACCAAGGAAGTGGCTAGAAACGGTGTTTATCGGTAGTAGCAACCGCCGTCGTGCGACTTTTTCTACTTATAGGCACCGAAGCCGGTTAGTGATGGGGTATTACCGCCGTCGTTCTGATGAGATCGTTGATGTCGACGCGTGTCTTATTGCTCACCCGGAACTCCTGGCGTTGCGAGATAAAATCAAACCTCTTTTGGAGCCTCTCCTTGAGGAGAGGTCGTCGATCGATGTTTTTTTACAGCTAGTCAATGACGTCGGTGACATGGTCATTACTGGCCCGGTTGGCCGAACGGGGAAGCCCGACAAATTTGTACGTGACGCTTTAGCGAAAATATTACACACCACATCGGTAGTCCGCATCAGCTGGCGCGATGGTGCGTCAGAACGCACAGAGGTGTTACTCAGTAAGGCTACTGTTAGCGCTACCTTCGGCTCGCTTAAAGTACTTCTTCCTCCCGCTGCCTTTTTGCAACCCACTGTCGAAGGTGAGCAAGCGCTAGTGAATGCGGTAATGGACTCCTTGCCAACCAAAGGAAAATTCGCCGACCTTTTTTCCGGCTGCGGCACTTTCACGGGTCCGCTGCTGGATCGAGGCGCGGTGGATGCCTATGAATCAGTGCCTTCCGCGGTGAATGCTTTGGCAAAAGCGGCCGACCAGAAACCGCTTAAGGTATTTCGACGAGACCTCTTTCGTAATCCCCTGCGCCGGGAAGAACTGAACCGGTATGATGCTGTGGTGTTTGATCCTCCAAGGGCGGGATGCCGGGAACAAGCTGAAACGATGGCGTCGGCAAAAACACGAACACTGGTTGGAGTTTCTTGCAATCCAGCCACCCTTGCCAGAGATGCGCGCCTACTCTGCGACGGCGCCTATTGGTTGCAAAGCCTTCAAGTAGTAGATCAATTCCTCTGGTCCCACCACGTAGAAATGGTCGCTGTTTTTACTAAGAAAAAATGACAGGTTTTTCTCATGCCGTCATTGTGTCCAGACTCCAACCTTCTTGTGCCTAAGAACTTTGGCCGCAGTGGTTGCAATGAAGCATGTTCAATTCTGAACGGGTGAGACGATGACAGGATTCACAGCGAAGGCGCCATCCTTTTTGCGTTGATTGTTGTTTGCCGCACTGGTTGCAGAATTTCATCTTGCGGCCTGCGATCATTTTGTCTCCGCAACTTTTGCATTTCACACGGTAGGCTCTGATTTCGATGATACAGGCTGCGGCGAGAAGGCCAATCCAAAACCAGATTCCAGCTCCAATAAAAAATAGAAATAGCGAGGTGAGAATTCCTAAAACAATGAGGAGTTCCATCTTTAACCGCCAGCCGTAGCAACCGTAAAAATCCCTATTTTACACGAGATCCGGAGCCGTGGCGCTCGGCCCGCAGGTTGCACAGTGGTCTTGCCGTGAAACGTTTGACTAGAAAAAGAGCAATAGACTGGGCAAAATTGGGTCGCAAAGCACGAGAGCATTTTGGTGTTCGGCAGCTGCGTCCCGGCCAACGAGAGCTAATTGAGACTGTACTTAGGGGCGGAAACGCCTTTGGCATCATGCCCACCGGAGCAGGAAAATCCCTTTGCTATCAACTGCCTGCCCTGTTTTTTCCAAAAGCTACGGTTGTGGTCTCTCCTCTCCTGTCGCTGATGCAGGACCAGACCGAAAAGCTTGACGAGGCCGGGGTGGAAGCGACCAAGCTCGACTCCACGCTGACGGTGAGAGAAGAGCGCAAGGCCACCCGTACGGTCAAAAATGGGCAGACGGAGCTGATTTACGTCACTCCAGAAAGGCTCGAAAATCCTAAGCACCTAGAAGTTCTGCGCCGGGCTGGAGTTTCCTTGTTAGTTGTCGATGAGGCTCATTGTATCTCTCAATGGGGACATGACTTCCGCCCTGCTTATCTATCCTTGCGAAGCGCAATTAAGGAACTCGGCAATCCGCCGGTATTAGTTTTAACAGCAACGGCTACCCCCGAAATCGAAAAAGATATTTTAGAGCAGTTGGGAATTCCCAACGCGCCGGTTTATAGCACTGGTGTGGATCGACCCAATCTAGCTTTCCAAGTGTCTCGCACCGTAAATGAAGAAGCTAAGTTTCTGCGGTTATTAGAAGTTCTCAAAGAGAATAAGGGGAACGGCATCGTTTATGTAAATACCGTGCGTCTTGGCAATGAGCTTCACGCACGATTACTTAAGGTAGGCATCGCTGCTGGCAAGTACCACGGCAAAATGAAAACAGCTGACCGCGAACAGAGCCAAAAAGAATTCATGGAAAATCGCTATAAAGTGATTGTCGCCACAAAGGCATTTGGCCTTGGGATTGATAAACCCGATGTCCGTTTTGTAGTTCATTATACGTTTCCCGATTCCGTTGAGAGTTATTATCAGGAAGCCGGCAGAGCGGGGCGCGACGGGAAGCGCGCAGTCGCTGTTCTCCTATATCGTTTAGAAGACAAACGGGTCCATTCCTATTTTCTTGGTGGTAAGTATCCAACTCGGGCTGATGCGGCACAGATCTACCAGACACTTCTAATGCACAGCCAGGCGAAGGTGGAAATGACGCTCGAAAGTGTCATGGCCTCTTCACAGATCTCTTCGCGAAAAGTTCGCGTCCTTCTTTCCTACCTTGAGAAAGAAGGAATTATAAAACGACGAAAAGGGATCCAACTCGTTCGTGTATTTGAAGATGCCGATGCCTTTGAGGATTTTCTTAAACATTACGAAGAGCGCCTTACTGCCGATAGAGAGCGGATTGAAAAGATCATGAAATATGGGCAGACAACCGAATGTCGAGGGGAATTCTTTCGAGAGTACTTTAATGAGCAAAGAGGCAGCGCCTGCAAGAAGTGCGACAACTGCCGCGGCCAATTTTTAAAATCAACCCCACACCCGGTTCGCACGCACCAATCCTCTGCCGAAACATTACTTCCTATCGTTGCCGCATCTTAAAGAAATTGACTGAAAAGAAGGGGAGGCTAAACAGAACCTCCCCTTCTTCCGAGTAGGCCGCTTTACTAAGCGGCTCTTTCATTCGATTTTGTTCCTTCGAGTTTTTCTTCTTTCTTTCCTTTTAATCCTTCGCCAATATCACGAATCGATTTTTGGCCCTTTCCTAAGTACTTTGAGAAAAGTCCTTCCGACTCGCGTTCAGCTATGTGAATCTTTTTTGCTTTAGAAAATGGCTAGCCTCGCTACGGTTACCTCGCCATAGATCCGAATCTCTAATCATGGGGTCTCCTTTCAAAGTTGCTTTTACGACACCGAGATTCTGCAAATTAAATGCCTAAACCGGGAGTGGAAATGAAATCAATTTTTGCGCACGAGAACCCAATGTCAAAGAGGATTACTGGCTAATGGTTCCCCTCTGTTTTGTCTCAGTTTGAGTCGTTTCGCTGTTCCAAATGACTTGTCGGTTACAAAGGGGCTAGCCGAATCAGTTCCCCGCAGATACTGTTTGGCTTCAATATTCTAGGGGACGCACACCGATGAAAAATTTCTTTCTCTTGGCCATGCCATTTTTGCTGCTCTCGGCCACCAGTGTGGAAGCGGCTAAGAAAAAGAGAAAATTTAAAATTAAGGCTGCGGAAACGTCGGCAGTCGTAGAGAAGCCAGCAACCACCGAGAAACCAGCGGTAGCGGCGAAGGCCTAGCCAACCGTGAACCTTTCTCATTCCTCTGGATCAAAGCCGGTTAACTTGAGTTTGGTACCGGATGTTGCGATCTTTAAGCGGACTGAGAAAATCGAAGGTTTCATTCTCAGTGTCTGGGGTGAAAATGAGCAGACCGCATTTGCTCTTGGATTGGTAAACGGCTCGGTAGGTAATAGCGCTGGTTTTAGTCTTGGAATTGGAAATTACGCAGACAGCTACAGCAGCGCCCAACTAGGGATCGCTAACTGGACCAAACACAATTACCTAGGCTTTCAGGGTGGCGTCCTAAATTTCTGTCAGGGCAACATGACCGGCGTTCAGTTTGGAGCTGTAAATTACGCGAAGTCGTTTAGGGGACTTCAGTTAGCGTTTGTGAACTACGCAGATAGCGCCGAAAATGGCGTGCAGATCGGTCTGGTGAATATCATAGCCGAGACAAAAAAGTGGTTTGGTGAATTTCCCAAGGCGGTTGCTCCAGTCTTGATACGAGCCAACTGGCGTTTTAAATAGCCTAAGAGCGAATTTCTCCGAAAGTCCCCAAGGATCCCGGGTCTAATTGACACAATGGGGGAAAAAATGTCTCCCAGTCAAAGCGAAAAACGGGATTCGAACGCACTAAATATTGGCATCTCTTTTGCTCCCTATAGTCTGTTGTTAGAAATCAAAATCTTTAATATAGGCATGGAGCACATAATGGGACTGCGTAAATTGGAACGTACTGAGTGGAAACCCTATTTTGATACACTTTCCAAAAGTATCAAATCATCTCTATTGAATTTAGAGGTAGTTGGAGCGGAGATTGGCGACCAGAGGGAAATCAGTTGGCAGCCGTTGAACGGCTTTTCCCATGACGTAGTGAAAGATCGCATTGATATTTTCACAGAAAACTTGGGGCATTCGATTTCCCATCCAAAGGAAGTGTTTGTTCAGGAAAAAGCCGGGATTGCGGAGAGTATAGAAATTATCGACGAAGACGACAATAAGCAGATTCTAAAATTTAGAGCTGCTACCAAATGGGCATCTTAAGAAAACTCAATTGCCTACTTTAGGAACGAGGTTTTTTGGGGAATACGCGTCGTTGCAATCAAATTAGATTAAAATTGGTTAGCCAGGGGAAAGACAACGGAGTCATCCATGAGAGTTTGGATTCCACCCACCCTGGCTTGATTCGAGATATTCACTACCATATCAATAGGCGTTCACGATCCGCGGTGGATATGTGGATTAACGATAATAGCGACAATGATTATTACGACTTCCATGTGAAGCTGCAAACCGCATCTGATGTTCACTTTGTCATATATCGCTTTGACGGGGCAACCTGCCCGTAAGGCACCGAGTTAAATGCGAGACAATAACCCCATGTTCTAGAGGGAATATGCGGCATTCTGCCTCAGCACAATCGGATAAAACAGCTAACATATTGTGTTTATGGGCATTTGGTTTTGGTAGTACGATTGCACTCCATAGACTCAACAGGTTCTAAATCACAAAGGAGCGAATCATGAAAACTGTATTAGCTTTAGTATTGCTCTCCGTTTCCCTAATCAGCACAGGCGTTCGCGCTGACGAAGCCAAAGGGAACTCTCATCCTTGCCACCAAGTCAAAGAGGCTTGCGAAGGCGCGGGTTTCAAAAAAGGCGGACACAAGGATAAGAAGGGACTTCATAAAGACTGCATCATGCCGATCATGTCGGGGCAATCAGTACTAGGCGTCACTGTTGCTGCCGATGTCATTTCTGCCTGCAAAGCCAAGAAGCCTAATTTTGGGCAACCGAAGAAGTGATTTTTTTTGAAAGATACGGCAAGCCCTTGGGAGATTTCCAAGGGCTTTTTTTTCATAAAACTGGAGTCGCACGGATTTAGCCGGTCCCGGGGCGGCTCATTAAAGTCCGAACTCCGCAAAAACCTCGCGCATTTGGAGACTGGAAACCCCTTGCTCGTCGCACCGCCGAAAGCTTTCGGTTTTTACCCAATCAAGGTCTTGCTTGGAATCAGGGGCCTTTATGGCTTCAGCCCATCGTTTGAGAATTCTCGCTGAAGCTTCGGTGTAACGCCATCCGAGAGGCCTAGCGCGGGCGTAAACGATCAGGGAATAAAAAAGCGTCAACTTAAGAAAGCCTTTTCCTAACCCTGCTTTGTGCCACGAAGCCGGGTAGTTTTGTTCATCCGGAAGCGTTAGCTCTTTTTTCGTGTAGTGAATGAAATCACTCTTCGTCCTAAAGTAGAGCCGGGCGTCTCCGCTCTCATGAATCACAATGGCGTGTCCGTGTTTGAACGGAATATTCAAACTAAAATTCTCATCAATTAGGTAGCGGCCATTTTCAGCATTTTCCACAAGCGTGGCGAGATTCGATCCAGACTCCCCGTTTACTCCGATCAACAGATTTGCGAACGCCGGTCTACCCCTCCATGCCGTGGCACTTAGTTTCACCTGTTTGAACAGCTCATCCACGTTTACATTATCGTGGTGAATTTTTTCTCGCACTAGATTGATTTCTCCGGGCGAGGCCACCTTGCCGGTATGAAGCAGGGCAATTTCAATGGAATCAGATCCTCCAGCTAGTGAAATGATTCCTCCCATCTCTTTGGCCAGAGCGACATAAAGAGGATCAAATTCACCGCGAGGAATTGGCTGGGATATCGAATACCAACCTCCAGGATTCCCTTTAAGATAGGGGCGAATCACATCAAATTCGGGATCGGCAAAACTGCGGTTCTTAATTCCTGGAATTTCCTTAGTGTATCGGGCTAGTTCCGTGGAATTGAGAGATTCTAGATCGTTCGGTCTCCCTAATTTGGCGGGGCAACGGTCCACTGGTGGCCTAGCGAACAATGCGGACGGAAACAGCAAAATCAACAGGAGAACTGACAGCGAAAATCTCACACTGCACGTGTAGCATTTTCCGGAGGTTTTTCAAACGGAGTTCCGGTGCCACCAGGGTTTACCTATCCCTGTACTCAAGGAGTCCTCTCCGTTCGGTGCCGTTTTTAGTCACCGGCGTATACCCCTTAAACTGAGAGACTCAAGAAAAGAGGAACAAAATGGCTAGCCCGGCTTTTGCTTTTTTTATAGGTACCCGTGCTGGGATTTTGCGCGGACTAAGTGTTGGAGAGTGGAATATGAGGGCTCTGTTTGCATTAGCGTTAGGTTTTGCTTTGCTTTTGGGCGATGTCTCTTTTGCCTGTGGTTTTCATGGAGGCTGCGGTGGTCCTGGTTTAATCGGACCTCGTCCTTTACTTGTCGGCGGCGGCGCTGTGGCCTTCCGTCGATCTAACCGATTGGCATTTCGCGCCCAAAGGGCGGCATTCCGCGGATTTCCAGGACGCGCGGCCCGCTTGCAATTTCGTTCTGACCTAGCGTTTGGTCGAGGTCTTCGCCGCAACGCCCGATTCAACGGGTTTTAGTCTTTTAAACTCTTAGGTCATTCGGCCTGGCAGTCTCAGACTTCTTATTTACCGTAGTCCCCGGACGCGCCTAGAACTCTGGGTCGGCTTTATTGTTTTTCAAATATCACTTCAACAGAAATGAATTTCCCCTTTTCTCCCAAGGTCTTTCCAAGGCTAATTCGTCTGAGTCCATATCTCGAAAAGGCAATTCCTGTTCCAAATGGAGTAGACAGAATTCCTAGTGAAGTCAGGTGTTGATCAATATCGAAGTAATCTCCCGCTATCTGACGTTCAAGGATGACTTTGGGATCTTGGGAACCCCTGTTCCAGGCTGCATTGAAGGCGTCCAACATCGGATCTGCCGTCGTAAGATGTTCGTCTAAAGTTTCGAACTGGCTCAAAGTTACTTCGACTCGCGATATCTTCTCCCCGAAATGAGCCAGTATCGCTTTTACCGTTTTTCCAGTATCGAGTGAGGAGCGGTGACCTTCCGAATCGGCAAGGTGGGTTCCAATTCTTAATACGCCGGTTGCGCTGAGCGTGGCACTGATATGGAAATCGTGATCACCCGCATCCCGTTGTACATAGTAGGTGGGGCTAATCACCGCCTCGGGCGAAAAATTTATCAATGCGGTTTTACATCTTTGGCCAGCTGATTGTGCCGGTGGGGCATAAAGGGGAACTGTGGGCCAGACACTGAGAACGAGCGCTGCAATAAAAAACCTACGCATGCTTAATTATAACTGACGGCGAGGGCAACAACCAACTTAGATACCGTATTCCTCGTGGTTACAGGGGCAGTTCCCCATCAGCCGAGTAACGTGCTAGGCTTGTCTCCACACAAAATGACCTTCGCTGAATTCGCCATTCTAGTTTTTGCCGCAGCTGCCATCTACCGTTTGTTTAGGCCGTTGCAGCAGTGGCTGGAGTCGCGCCTATTCCGTTATTTCAATTCAAAGTCTAAGAAACCCTACAAAACCGTAATCGACATAACGGATTACTCGAAGAAGAAAGGCCCCCACAATGAAAATTGATCTCGAAAGCCCAGAGTTTCTTGCGAAGTCTCTCAGCCGAATCTTGGTCGGTGTTGGGGTTCTAGTAGTCATAATTTCGATGTTCAGCTCGTTCTCCATCATCTCGCCTGGAAACACCGGGGTCATTTTTAACCAATGGACCGGAACTTTACGGACGGTTCCTCAGGGAATTGCTTGGAGAATGCCTTGGATTACGGTCGTACAAAGTTATCCCACGGCGTTGAGAACCTACACCATGGTTCGCAGGGTTGGTGAAGGCTCTTCTTCGGGCGATGACAGCAT
>JAYVQZ010000074.1:0-11358 GCA_043776735.1 Deltaproteobacteria bacterium
TCTTTAGGCAACGGTCTTCATCTCGGTGCTCCATTGCTGGGATTCCTAAATCACTCGTGTGCGGCTTAGCCGGCTTTTGCCCTTAAATTCCCCTACCAGTACCCCGGCAAACCTTCGGCTCAGTTCGATTCTAAGGTGGCGTCCCCAAGTCGAACGCTTTAGAACTGAGCTTGTCCAACTTGCCGCTTGAAGTCATAGAATTATTGAGATCAGTGTTTTCAACTCCCTGAAAAGCCATGAGCCCCAACGGGAACTATCGAACTGGCATCCGTATTTCTGCCTAAAAAAAGACCTGAAATTGAATTTCGGGATGCCAGTACACTACAGTCGCGTTATCTCCTCCCACATAATAGCGGACTCCTCCGAGGGATACCGTTCGAGAATAACCGAACTGAATAAGGCCCCATCCCCACCAATAAAACCCCGATAAGCCTGTGTGTAACCAGGGAACTGAGTAGTTCAGACCAATCAATCCCAACTCAACAAACATTCCCAAGTTTCCAATAAGGTTGATCTCATTCAAAGTGCTTAGACTCAGGTTTGTCCGAGATCCATTTCCAGGAATGAGGCGTAGGGAAAAAGGTCTGTTATCGTTAAAAAAATATTGATGCCCTACAGAGACATGAAGGGAATAGATTTCAGTGAACTTGTGCGTTCCAGTCACCCGCAGAAATGTTGACTCTTGTTCATAGAGATTTCTTGCGTAGGGAAAGGTCTTAAAATAGTTGGCATCTATACTGATACGTTCAAAAAAAATATCGGGATGAAAAGCGACCTTCATTTCTATCATCGGCATATTGTAGGCTAAGACAAGCCAAGGGCACGTCCCGATTGTTACGTTTTCGCTGAGGCCATAACCTACAACATAGGTACCAAGGGTCAGTTGTTTATCCGCTAATGTATACGATGTCGGGGTGAGGTTGTGACCAAAAAGTGGTAGGTAACTTTTTTCTGATTCTCTGCCAAAAACCAGTTGAGAAAAGGCAATGAGGAGAATGTATAATTTTTTCAAGCGTCCCCTATCCGATTTCATTTAGAAATAGTTTTTCCAAAATCAAAAAGGATTTTCTGAAAATCCAGATTAACTGGTCCCACCGTCGCTGTAACCCTTCTTGGTCAGGTACCGCACCACTCGATCCCGGATTCGTTGAAACAGTACGGCAATCTCATGGTCCGTAGTATCCGGGACGCGGAAAAATTTCAACGTCCGCCGGTCCTCAAAATACACGCCGTCGAGAAAGAGACTATGCAGATGCACGTTCAGGTTTATTGCGCCACCGAACCTCTGACCAAAAGTGATAGCCCCCGTTTTTCCATGGACCCCCGCGCGTCTGGCGTGCTTCACGACCCAGTTTGAAACGATGCGGGTAAAGATGGCGAGCACCCCCGTTACGAGCTGTGGCTTATAGGCCAGGACGTATCGGACGGAGAACGGAAACGAGATTACCCATTGCCGGACCCAAACGTGCGGGAAGACGGAGTCCACCAGCTGGGCCGCCACTTCGTTCATGCGCTTTCCGCCGCAAGAGGGGCAGAAGCCTCTTTTTTTGCACGAAAAGGCAACAAGCCGTTCGTTCTTACAAGACTCACACCTCAAGCGAATGAACCCGTGTGCGAGAATGCCGCAACGAAGGTTTGCTGAGCTACCAGAGCAAGACGTTCGGTCGACCAAAGCGCCAAATGGAACGAATCTTTCTAATGGAGCCACTACCGCTAGGCCATGTCGCGGAAAACCTCTATTTTTTAGAATCTTCTTCTTCTTGGAGAAATAGCGTATTGCTTACGGTTCTTCCCAGCTGATTTCGAATGACAAGAATTTGTTTCTTAGAGCCGGTAAATAAAACAACGGCTTCCATGGTCTTGTTGTCGAAAATCTTAACGGCTTCGCGTTCATCGTAACTGGAACTCTCATTGATCAACCAAGCGTACTCCTTGCCTTTTTCCATGTCCTTGAGTGCTTTCGGGACACGAAGGGGGGGATTAGTGAGAAGGCCTAAGCCAATTGCTTGATGCGTGACCACGGCGTAATAGCCGTCGGCGTCTTTGCAGAGAACAAGGTGAGTGGGGGCCCAGCCTCTTGCTTCCTTTGGCTGGTGTGCTTGGTAACGAAAAACTAATTTACCCGTCCACTCATTGTAAGTGCAGGCCTTATCGCCCTCCGCAAAGCTCGCCAGGGAAAGAACAAGAAAAAGAAACGGAACGCTAAGATATTTCATATAACCCCGTAAATTGTTCAACCAATAGGTAATTGGATCCCCAACGGGATCGCTAGGGCCTTAATAACTAGGGTTTCAATGTAAAACAAGAACTGAAATCCGGCGGAAGATTTCTTCCCAAGATTGCACACCGGCGAGATATCTATCGTTAGTCCCTCAACCCCATCTACGAGAAGAGTCTCAACGTTCTCCTGCACCGACCGGTAAATGACCGACCGCTCCGGCTCATGCCGAAAATACGGGGTCGAGCCAGTGAGCTGGAAGGAGGCCACCCCCAAGGCTTTGTAATCCGCTAGGTCAAAGATTTGGGCCCAAGGTTATGGCACCACAGGCCGGAAAACGGTCACAATTTTTTTCGGTATCCACAACCGGGTCCAAAAAACGAATCATTAAACTGCAAATCAATTTCTTCAAAGTTAACCGGCCTTCGGCGGCCTAACTCAGTCATAGGAGTCATTAAGGGAAACGAATATGAACACCGATCAGTCGCGCGTCAGACAGGGCAAGGCCTACTTCGTCGAGCCCTTCATCCCAAAGGCACTTATCAAAACGCAATCCTTTAGGCTGCACTATCAAGTCGGCGCAGGCGTTTCACATCTTATCGCGCATCGTTGACCTTGATCGTCCCTGTTTGTTCTTCAATCCAATCCTGTCGATTTCAATTCTTCCATCTTTATTAGCTACGCACTCCTTCCATGACCGTCCTTTTCCCTCACTTCCATTCGCCAAAGTTAGCTAGCTCACTCGATTCTAAAACCGCTCTCAATTAGACCCAAACCAACGATTCAATCGGCGCTCAATTCAGTAACTAACCCTTCTAACTATTGGAAATCCGTGATATTTACTTCTATACCTGGTGGGTGAAGTCCCTCCTGCGGCAGATTTCACTAAATAATCAATCAAATTCAACTACATAGTAGCGTGCCGTTAGTGCTCGAGCGGTTTCCCCTTTTTGCCGAAAAGTAGAGCAAGCAGGCGTGTAGCCAAAGCTGCCGTTTGCCTGATTCGCAATCAAAACTACTGACGGAATTCCATGTCATTTAAACGACTAGTCAGCCTCTCAACAATCCAATTTTCCGAATTCCAAAGCTGGGTGGGAAAAAAGGTGACTAAATTCCCAGTGGGGCTCTCTCTTCCGATGGCTTGGATTTTCTTGGGAATCATTTCCCTACCACTCTATTTTGCAATGCTTAAACAAGGCTTTTCTCAAGCCTATGGTGATCTCCTATTCCTTGACTCCCTTTTTATTGATTTGTTTGAACACGGTGGACGTTGGGCTAGCTGGAGCATGACTCCCGCTCCGGCCTATGTACCCGACATGCTTTTGTACCTTCCCGCATACTTTTTTCTGTCGCACACGATGGACCGAATTTTTTTCGTTTCTCTCTGCCACGCCTTTATGGTTGCGGGGACCGCAATTTTTTTAATCCGCTCTCTTACTTCAGGAAGACGCACCAATATTAGCATCTTGGCCATTGGCATCACTTGTCTCGTTTCCTATTGTGCCTACACGTCGATGATGTGGATGTACTTCAATGCCACTAACTCCCACGTTGGAGGGTACCTACTCGCGTTAATGGCGCTAGCGATGTTTATCCGATCTGTCCACTCCCCAAAAACTCGTTATCTACTTGCCCTAGTCGCGCTAGTAATCATCGGAAGAATTTCTGGGAAAACGTTGTTTGTTATTTGGTTTGTTGTGCCGGCACTAGCGACCTCTATTTCTTCGTTATATGGGTTGGCACTAACTCATTCGAGTAACCTATTCCGAATAGACTCTATTAAACCCGTTTTTAGAGGTGCCGCAGCCACCGTTGTCGGCCTACTTTTGGGAAGCCTCATCGAGCCGTTCATCACCACATGGGACTCTTTAGAACTCTTGGGAAGAACCGGGCATCCGATCAGTTTTGAGAAAACATTAGAATCCACTGAGATAATGCTCCGGGCATCACGCGAGATCCTAATGAGTGGTCGAACATCCTTTTATATCCTCATCGCAATTTGGACACTTGGGATCATTTTTTGCCTTCACTATTTTGCAAAGCATACGCTGGGAAGCATGATTTCATCGAGTAAGAATGTGATCCCGTCGCCACTATCGCCCTTCTCAATTTATCTACAGTTCACATTCTGGAGCCTCCTGCTCTCTCCACTGGCCGTTTTATTGTCGGGGCAATTTAGAGACATTCTCGACTTTCGGTATCACATGGTCCCAATGGCCTTACCTATCATCGCATTTCTCGTCATCCTTTCGCGAAAGGCGAATGCGATGATAGAGCATAAGATGGTAAGCGCGTTTTTACAGTTATCAATGACCGCCTACTCGATTTGGTTTCTGAATCACTTTGAGGCTTTCAAGTCACGGAAGCTGACCATTGCGCAAGTACGTGGTCATGTAGGCACTTGGGAATTAGACTTGGCGCAATGCCTCGACCAAAATCAAGCGCGCTACGGACTCAAGTTTGGCGTTTCAGATTTTTGGGCGTCACGCAGTAGCACGTTGCTGTCCAAGACTGGAATCCGCGTCTACGCCGTTGACGACGGTCGGCTTCACCCTCGTCATTATATGAGTAACATTGATTGGTTCTTGGGTCAGGGAGATCATAAATTCAATAATCCGAAATATAATTTCGTCATCAATTCACATTCGGTACATGCCTCGAACGTAATCGCCTCAGCTGGGTTACCTCAACAGTATTTCAGTTGTCCCCATGGTGTTGTTATCTTTGTTTATGACGATTCAAGTCGGTTCGACGCTCTCATCAAGCAAAAGTCCCGTGCCATGATCGCAGAGCACCAATTCCATAGAGGAACTACCGACCATTTGATTCTCGACGGTGATTCCCTTTTTACGATTGTGGGGGAGAAAAAAGGGCCCAGCTACCAAGGGAAGCCTGGTTCGCAGCGACCAGGCGTACTGAGCTATGGCCCCGCCCTTAAGCTGCCTCAAGGGGAATATGAATTTTCAATTTTCTTTGCCGCCTCGGGAGCTAAACTAGGAGAGGCTGTGGGCCGTTGGGATATTTATAATTTCCCATCCAAGATCTTTGCAAGTGGAGACCTACTACTGTCTAGTAAAGAAGACAGCATTCTAAATGGTCAATTTCGCATCTCAGCTTCGGATACAGAGGATCACATCGAGGTCCGCACCCATTTCGATGGAATCCATTCGCTTAATGTGAACAAAGTGGTTTTGAGAAGAATAACCGACAAACGCTCAATTTCATCAGTTCCCTAACGAAAGCGCGAGAAGTCATCAAAACTTAGAAACGCCAATAGGGGAAAACGTCATCACGGCGCAGCGCGCTTGCTCAAGCTAAATTTCAACTTTGCGCACCAATTTCCAGCCGTAAGCGGTATCATAAAGCTAGCTACCAGTGGGTAGTACCAAGGTCGTCACGATCTGCTCACCCACTCCTTAACCAATTAAAAAATGATCCTTCCCCGCGCCATTCTATTGGATTTGGATGATACCGTTTATGATTACTCGACGTGTCATGCCACCGGCTTGGCGACTGCTCAAATTTTGGGGTCCCTAGAGCACAAGGGGTGGCAAAATACAGAGACTTTTTCCCAAGCCTATTCTAAGGCTCGCTCGGCGATTCAATCTAGGTTAGCCGGACAGGCCGCCAGCCATTGCCGCCTTCTGTACTTCAAAGGGATGGTCGAAAATCAATTCGGCGCAAGCCGGTTGAATCTAATACAAGCCCTTCATGACGCCTACTGGAAGGGTTATTTTGCCGAACTAAAACCGGATGACGGTTGCCTTGCGGCATTGAATGGATTGAGTCAACAAGGAGTGCGATTTGCTTGGGTCACTAATTTCACAACCCAATGCCAAATGAACAAACTCGAAAAATTGGGGCTCGAAAACATTGCCGATTTCTTAGTGACGTCTGAGGAGGCCGGCGCGGATAAGCCCTCTCAAAAACCTTTCGTACTCGCTTTAGAAAAGTTAATGGTGGCCTCAGCTGATACGTGTGTGATTGGGGACGATTGGCAGAATGATCTTTCGCCGGCTCTTACATTGGGAATGCGTGCCGTTTTAAGGCGGCGCCCTGGCAACAAACTGCCATGCTCTGCTCCAGGTTTTGACTCGTGGAGCGAATTGAATTCGATTTTAGCGCCCAAAATTCAAAACTCGACAAAGATACGGAGAGCCTGAGCGATGCAAATCATCATCCCCATGGCCGGCCGAGGTTCTCGTTTCCTGCGAGCGGGATACCAACAGATCAAGCCATTAATTGTGGTCGAAGGTCGCCCCATTATTGAACATATTGTCGGTCTGTTCCCCGAAGAATCCGACTTCCTTTTTATTTGCGCTGAAGATCATCTCCAGAAAACAAATTTGAAAGAGGTGTTAAAAAGAATTGCCCCTGTAGGCACTATCATTTCCATTCCACCGCACAAATTGGGTCCGGTCCACACCGTCCTTGCGGCCGCGAGGTCGATTAAAAAAGCATCACCTGCGATCGTTAGTTACTGCGACTATTCAGTGAAATGGGATTATCGGGACTTTACTAGACAGATGAATATTAGCGGTTGCGCCGCCGGCGTTCCCAGTTACCGGGGGTTTCATCCCCACAGCCTAGGTCCAAACCTCTATGCTTATATGCGAGTAGACGGGACAAAGGTTCTTGAGATTAGAGAAAAGCAGGCTTTCACTACAAATCGAATGAACGAATTTGCCTCGGCAGGCCTCTACTACTTTTCCTCAGGAAAGAACCTTTGCCGTTATTTTGAACAAGCCATAATAGAAACTCTTACTACGAATGGGGAATATTATGCGAGCCTTCCCCTTAACTTGTTGATTCGTGATGGTCTCCCTGTTCAAGCCTATGAGGTGCCTTATTTCCTTCAATGGGGAACCCCAGAGGATTTAGAGGAGTACAAAAACTGGTCGGAGAATTTTTCAGACTACGCGGCACATCGGTCTCCTTTAGGTGAAATCGAAGGTACTGTTGTAGTTCCCATGGCTGGACTGGGCACAAGATTTCAAAAAGAGGGTTATCTTTTACCAAAGCCTTTGATCCCTGTGGATGGAATTCCAATGATCGGCCGAGTCCTTGACTCTTTACCCATTAGTGACAAGCGGCTCCTAATTTGCCATTCTGAACTCGAGCTACCCCTACGCCGCCAACGCGTGCTTAAAAAAACTGATACTGTCATTGCACTTTCCTCACCAACAGACGGCGCTGTTTCAACCTGTCTATTGGCCGAGAATCAGATAGATCCCGACCGTCCTTTGCTGATTGCGGCATGTGACAGTGTCCTAATATACGACTTTGATATTCTGCGAAAGCTCATCGATGATACCAGCATTGATTTTGTTGCTTTCACTTTTAAAAATCACCCTCATGCCAATCGAAATCCAAAGCAGTATGCATGGGTTAAAAACACCTCATCAGGTGACATCTCCGCGCTTTCCTGCAAAACGCCTTTAAGCAATACCCCTTGGAATGACTTAGGAATCACGGGAACTTTCTGGTTTCGTAAAGCCTCTGATTTTCTCTCCGCGGCTAAAGAATTAAAAAAGGAGAACGCCGTGGTAAATGGCGAGTTCTACATCGATTCAACGATCCCACTCCTTGCACAAAACAGAAAAAGGGGCCGCTGCCTTTCAGTCGATCGATTCCTATGCTTTGGAATTCCTGATGACGTACGAACTTTTGAATACTGGGCAGCTTTTTTCCGCGCCAACAAAGACACAAAAGTTTTAAGTCACGACCATGCCAAGAAGAGAGAAACTAAATGAAAGGAAGCTCAAAAAACAGGCCACGGCGGACTGAGAATCCAAAAACAACGACACTGGCCGCCATCCCCACACCTCAAAGAGTCAAAGTGTTCCCTTTTCTTGGAAAAACTGAACTGGTAGCAATGGCGAATTCGCCAATTTTTTGGACCATCCTCGCGTTGAAAATCGCGCTCTCCGCGTTCCTTTCCTCGTTTTACATGAATGAACTGTTTATTCCCTTTCTTAACTATTTCGTAGAGTCCGGTTTTAAGAACCCCTGGGCCTATTTTGGAAGTCTCGGTCATTGGAATGCTTTTCCCTACTCGCCTATCATGCTTCTCTCGTTAGCCTTTTCAAGAATACTCTTCAATTTTGCACTCCCGCCCGGCACCTTCACCGCGAGTATGGGCCATCTTTTGGCAATGAAATTGCCAATTCTCATTGCAGACCTCTCAATGTGCATTATTTTACTTCGCTGGTTTCCTAATCGGGTGAACCGAGTGTTGGCGCTTTATTGGGCTTCCCCCATTGCGATTTATATTTGCTATTGGCATGGACAACTCGATATTATTCCCACGGCTCTTCTTTTTATCAGTCTCTATCTAATTAGCGAAAAAAAAACAAATTCAGGAATGGTGGTATACGCTTTTTCTCTTGCTACAAAGACGCATCTGGTTTCTGTTTTACCGTTTCTCCTAATATTTGGTCTTCAGGAGCACGGCTTGAAAAAAACGTTCAAGGCTACCGGTTATTTTTTTATCGCTTACGCCCTATGTCTCGCTCCCGTTATTGGTGACTCGGCGTTTCGAAGGATGGTCTTTGGAAGCACTCAGCAAATGCGACTCTTTGCCCTTCAAGTTAGCTTTGGATCGAAAAATAATTCTATTCTGATTGCTCCATTGGCGATATTAGCGCTTCTGTTTCGATTTGCCGCCTACCCGAAATGGAATTGGGATCTACTTTTCGCTTACCTTGGACTTCTGTTCTGTACCTTTGTCCTTCTGATTCCGCCAGCAACTGGCTATTTTCTATGGTCCTTCCCATTTGTCGTCTATTTTCTATGCCGTAGTCCGCTAAAATCAAACTTGGCGCTTTTCGCGATCTATTCCCTTTCGTATTTGGCGTTCCAGTTCACCCAATTGTACCCGTTCACCTATGGTCCGGACTCAGGGTTGCTCCTGGGTAACCTGAGTTTCACTTTGATGGAAGCCTCCCTAGCTGGAATCACAATGAGCATGTATCTTTTTGGAGTCCGGAGCAATGCAGTATACGACCTTCGAACGAGTCCCGTCTTAATCGGATTATCGGGTGACAGCGGGTCAGGAAAAAACTTCTTCGTAGGTCTTGTTACCGATCTATTCGGAGAACAAAAGATCACCGTCAGTGATGGGGATGACTATCATCGTTGGCCCCGCGGACACCAAATGTGGCAAGTATACACCCACCTCAATGTCCGGGCCAATGACCTATACCGCGAGCATGAAGATGCGATCGCATTGGCCGCCGGAGGGCGAATTATTAGAGGGGCTTATAATCACGACACCGGTAAGTTTTCAGAAAGCAAGCCGGTAGACCCGAACGGGATTTTGGTATTCAGCGGACTTCATTCTCTTAGTTTGAAGTCGATGCGGCGGATGTACGACCTAAAGGTTTTTCTGGATCCAGAGGAAGACCTAAGGCACCAATGGAAAACAGCACGTGATTGCAAAGAACGCGGCTACACAGCACGGCAGGTAAAAGACGCGTTACAAAAACGCGAAGGTGATTCTCAAAAATATGTCCGATCACAAAGAAACTTTGCTGACCTTATTGTTCAATTCTCACGGGGTAGCTCGGACATTAGGAGATTAATTGACCTTACGCCATTTAAGCTTACGTTGCGTGGAATCAACAGTTTTAACCTAACTGCAATTTCCCAAGCCCTTAGTTCGATTCCCACTCTACTAATTTCTCACGATCCGTATGTAGATACTGACTGGCAATGCCTAGAAATAGCAGGAAATATTTCTGCCCAAGAAATACAAATAATCGCTTCAGATCGAATTCCCAATCTGATTGACCTTGCCCCAAAAGCTAAATTTCTTGCCGGGTTAAACGGTTGCCTTCAACTTGTCTTCTTAAGCTGTTTAAGCGATCAACTGCGCTGGCATAACCGCCAAGTCAAAGCCGCTTAGATAGGCCACTATTTCGCACGGGTAATAGCGCGCCTAAAAACCTCGCTAGGTAACTCCGCCAAGTGTGATGATATTTCCAAAGGCAACTCCGATAGGTTATTTTGAGAATGATAAAGACGAGAAGTAGCGGCCCAAATTTCAGCGGCATCCCGATCTTTTCCGTGGGCGCCAGACACTAACCCACCGTTTGCCCCCAATATCCCCTTAATTCGGTCCAAAAAGACGGCCGTGTCTGGAAAATAGACCCGCAAGGGGCAGGCAATCACCCCCTCCAGTGAGCTCCTCTCATAGAGCTTTGTATAGTTCCAGTCCCTAAGGAATTCGGACTCCAGCCTTTCCCAATCCGACAAAATCCCAACATCATCACTCTGCAAAATGACGCCATGATTCTCGAGCAAGAAAATTGAGCATTCTTTACATTCAGTGATTTGCTTCAAAAGTCCAAACCCCGGCTTGGCGGGGGCAAGTGCGACTAGTTTAACGGAAATCTTTCCTTTAACCCACTCCGTGAAAGCCTCAGCATTGCGTCTGTGTTCAAAACTCATAAGTAACGACGCCAGGGCGTGCAAATGAATCACCCACGCCTTTGGAAGTATGGCGTGAAATCCTGTCTCCATTGATGGCCGGGCGACCTTCTTTTTTGAAATATCGATAAGACATTGAGAGTAACTCTCGTCCGAATCGCATACCCTTAGTTTTTTTGCGACGTCGGAAAGTTTAACTTGGGCAACTCCCACGGAGGGGGTGACCGCGTCCAGCCGAAAACCAGAGGCTTTTATATAAAGCGTATCCTCATGCTTAAAAGAAACGTTTCCGCCCGCACCTTGCACCCAAAAGGGCACCTGCTGGCCGACAAGTTGGCAAACTTCTGAAAGGGCCGTTAGTGGATTCATAGGTTACCTATGTTACATTTGTACTTTACCAACGATAGGCTCACCGTGCTGAAAATAATAAAACACCGCGTAAACCTTTTGTCTGATCTAAGTTCCCTACACCCTGGACTTGGCGCCGAAATTGATCTTCGGACTTACTACGGCAAACTCATTTTGAACCACGAACCAAATTCGGACGGCGTGGCGTTTTCTGACTTCCTTGATGCTTGGATTGTCAGACCGGAACGCGGGACGCTCATCTTAAATCCAAAGGAAGATGGGATACAATTTTTAATACTTGAAATGCTTAAAGCAAAAAAGGTTAGTGATTTCTTTTTTCTTGATCTCACTCTACCCACGAC
>JAYVQZ010000075.1:0-11320 GCA_043776735.1 Deltaproteobacteria bacterium
GATGGCTCATCGTAGGAGTTACTTGCCCTAATCTAGCTCTGCGATCTTGCGATTTTCTTGGCAGGAGAGTGACGGAGCTTCTTACCCCCGGGGATCTGCAAGCGAATGAGGTCGAGAACAATTTTCGTTTTTTCCTCAAAAAACTCGGTATCTCCAACGAGATGAAAATTGGGATGCCCCATCCAAATCTGAATTATTTTTTCATCGATAAGGGCGGCTTCTGCCGGAGTTTCAATTCTTATGGGATTGACGTGGTTGTATCCCCTGCGCTCGCCGGGGGTGTGAAGGTGAATTACCATGTGGTACCTAGCAAACTCAGTCTTGTAATCGGTTCCCAATTCTTCAAAAAATCCTTGTGGTGTTCCTGGCCAATAGGCCAACCCATCTAGAGTGCCGCGATCGCATAAAATAGCAGACGCTGGCTTGTCTTCCGAAAAAAGTCGCTCAAGTTCTCTTTGTAAATGAAAGACCGCCCGCTGCGCAGTCTCTTTACCCACCCTGGTAGGCCTACGCGGAAAACCTCCGCCAAATAAAATGGTAGCCGCCTCAGGAAGAACGGCAACATGATCGAAAAACATTTGATGCGCCGCCTTAAGTATCGCTGTCTTTCCCGCCCCTGGTCCTCCGGTTACCACTATAAATTTTGACTTGATGCGTAATAGTGTTTTTTTTTGAGGGCGTTTCATTGCTATTCTTTATCGGTAGGAAGCGGAGTGGAGATAACCTTCCGTCTATTCTCACGTGAAGGGGAATTCCTGGGACAATGTGAGCTCATTTGAGTCGGGTTGTCCCGCCAAATAAATTTTCCGAACGTTTTCCTCTGCCAAATATTCGGCACGAAAGTTGCTGCTGCTTAGACACGAAGTCATTAAAAAAAATAAAAAAAAGGGCATAACATGATGAAACAAACGCTAGTAATTGCGCTCATGTTGGTAGTTAGCAGCTCGTTCGCCACGACAAATCCTTCTATTGTAAATATCGGCCTTGAGCACTCTTTTGTGCCCGTTGGTTTTGACGATAACGATAGAATTCAGGTGACCAGTGTAGGAAACTTTGCCGATACGTGTTACCGGGTAGCCGATGTGAAAACTCGCATCGATCAAGTGAAAAAAACGATTCACATCTTTCAAACCGCTTTTCACTATGGGGGAATTTGCACTCGGGTCTTCGTTCCCTTTTCGTCCGTGGTAAATGTGGGGATCGTACCTGCCGGAGATTACCTAATTTATGATGGCACTTCGGGAAAGGCTCTTGGTCGGCTTCCCGTGACTCGTGCCACGCACGCGGGCGCTGACGATTATCTCTACGCGGCGATTCACGACGCCAATATCACAAACGAGACACCAAAAGTGAAGACGCTTACGCTCATCGGAGAAATGCCGGATCGATGTACTGAGTTAACTGACATTAGGATATTCTATTTTCCGGATGTTATCGTGGTCCAGCCCATCGCAAAACGAATGGGAGAAACCTGCGCTGCAGAAAAGACCCGTTTCATTAAGAACGTCCCCATCGATCCTAAATTGACCGGTGTAAAACTTCTCCACGTAAGATCTCTAAACGGCCAAGCGGTCAATAAATTGGTGGACCTTGATAACGTCAATGAGTGAGCTAAAGTAAAACTTAAAGAATAGAAGGCCGGTTCTAGAAAGGATCGGCCTTCTGCTATTTTGTGCTTACTGTGTGAGACTAAAAAAAAAACGGCCTAGCCGAATAATTATAGCCAAAGAGCTTTGCCTCATCGACAAATCGCTTCACAATGGATTCTTCATTGGGGTGTACAACGAATACGGGACAGGTTGCCGTCCTTAGGAGCTGACGAGTCAAACTTCCCAAAAGCAGTGCCTCTGCCTTATTGGATTGCGATGCAACGGCAATCATTGTGGCTGGTCCCAGTTTCTTAGCCATAGCAAGGATTTCATCTAAAGTACGTCCGCTGCTGTTATTGAGCTCAAAGGAGACTTTCACTCCATATTTGGTCCCGTATCTAATCCAAGGTTCTGCTTCGGCTTTCACGGAATCCCTAAATTCCTTCACACTTTCTCCGGAGACTGCCGGATAAAAGAATGCGGGAGCTACTTCGGGATAGAAGTACTCCACCTTGTGAAACAGGCGAACGGGAAGGCTCAACGCTCTAGCCAATAAGACGGTCCGCGCAAATGCCTTATAGGATCCTTCAGAAAAATCCGTGGGGAATAGTATGTTTTTAAGGCGAGGCACCGATTTCGCCTTTGAGTTCGGGTTGACCACCAGCACCGGAATCGGTGACTGCAGAACCAAACTCTCCGCAAAGCTGCCCAATAAATACCGATCTAACCCTTTGCGTCCGTGGGAGCTGACCACCAGTAATTGGGCGCCTTCTTCAAGGGAAAACTTCAAGAACTCTTTGGCCGAAGCTGCAGTGGACGAACCTTCCAATTTAATGAGCCGCGGCGGCAAGAGCGCAGGATGTTTGATCTGCTTCGTCAAAACATGGAGCCGCTTTTGGGCAGATTCTGCCAGATCATGCCACTTCTCCTGAAACTCCAGTTTTTCTGGGTTGTACCTTCCCAACTTAAGCATGGCCACGAGCTGAACGGAGAGAGGAACTTTACCAAAAAGTTTCGTAATGGCTTCAAAGCAACGAAGTTGGGTTTGGGGCTTTTCATGAAAAGCATCTACGGCCCATAAAATTTTGGCCGGCCGGTTGTCTAAGATTGAGGTCATAAATTCTCCTGCATTTAATGGAACAAGCAAACCCTCTAAACTGTGCATTCTTTGTGCCGTTTGAACCATGCGTTTGTTGGCGCGGCACACAGGAATAGACGCCTCTTTCTGTGGGCAAGGATGGGATAGTAAACCCCCGAGGGAGACATAAGATCCCACCCTAATTTGTGCATGGACTTAAAAATAAATACTATTTCGCAAGGGCGCTCTTTACTTTGACGCGCGGAGAACAACTATTAGCGCACAGCCGGGTGGCTTGGAGGTAGGTAAGTTTGCTACGGTAACAAAGTGTGGAGTAAGGTACATGCCATGAAACAAACACTTGGTTACCGCCGAATATGAGTAGCTGCTGCCCCCCTCCCTCAACAACACCCGGTAGCGCAAAAGATCCTGTATGCGGGATGGACGTCGATCCCCTGCACTCAAAAAGTGTCCACCATAAGGGTCAAGCCTTTTATTTCTGCTCCGATCACTGCGTAAAAAAATTTGCGGCAGATCCCCAAAAGTTTCTTGCCCCAAAGGTGGTGGCGAATCCTGCGCCAGAGTCACAGGCCATTTACACCTGTCCCATGCACCCGGAGATCCGCAAAAACGGCCCAGGAATTTGTCCTCTCTGCGCAATGGCGCTAGAGCCGACAGAAGCTAGCTTAGACGAAGGGCCCAATCACGAACTGCTCGACATGAGCCGTCGTTTAAAGTGGGGAGTGCTTTTTACCGTTCCCCTGCTCGTCTTGGCGATGTCGGAAATGATTCCCGGAATAACCCTTCATCGCTTGATTGCCGAAAGTCTGTTAAATGAAATCCAAATGGCGCTGGCCATCCCCGTCGTTTGTTGGGTTGGTATTCCTATTTTCCAACGTGGTTATCACTCCTTTAAAACGGGCCACCTCAATATGTTTTCGCTCATTGCAGTGGGAACGAGCGTGGCTTTTATTTTTAGTGTGATTGCCACTGTGTTTCCTTCCCTCTTTCCCGAGTCTTTTAAAAATCCGCATACCGGATCGGTCGCCAACTACTTTGAGGCGGCCGCTACAATCGTCACGCTAGTTATTCTAGGTCAGGTGCTTGAGCTTAAAGCCCGAGGACAGACCAGTGGCGCGCTTAAGGCCCTCTTGAGCCTGGCTCCTAAAAAGGCCCGTTTGATATCAAAAGACCACACCGAACATGATGTTGAAATCAATCAGGTTCACGCGGGAGATTTTTTGAGAGTTCGCCCAGGTGAGAAGATACCTGTTGATGGAATAGTCACCCAGGGACAAAGCTCTGTGGATGAATCGATGATTACGGGGGAATCCATCCCAGTCGAAAAAACGGTTCACGATACGGTGACCGGCGGTACCGTGAATGGGACCGGAACGCTTGTAATCGAAGCTAAACGGGTGGGGTCAGAAACGGTTCTCGCGCAGATAGTAAAAATGGTGGGCGAGGCACAACGAAGCCGAGCCCCTATCCAACGCCTTGCCGATCAAGTCTCAAGCTATTTCGTTCCCCTAGTTATTTTGGCCGCATTGATCACCGCTGTAGTTTGGGGAATTTGGGGCCCAGCCCCTTCCGTAGCCTACGCCCTGGTAAACGCCGTTGCGGTTCTTATTATTGCTTGCCCCTGCGCACTTGGATTGGCCACTCCGATGTCTATCATGGTGGGTACCGGACGCGGGGCTCAAAACGGAATATTGATTAAGAATGCTGAGGCGCTTGAGCTCCTAGAAAAGATAACCGTTCTCGTGGTAGATAAAACAGGGACTTTGACCCTTGGGAAACCAAAACTGGTTACCGTTACCGCGCTGCCTGGTTTTAAAGAAAATGAAATACTTAGATTTGCCGCTTTGCTAGAAAAGGGAAGCGAACATCCCTTAGCTACCGCTTTGATTGAGGGGGCCACGGCTCGTGGGATTTTACTTACCGATACCGTGGAGGAGTTCCGATCGATTACTGGGAAAGGAATTGAAGGAAAAGTTGCGGGCAATTTGATTGCTGTTGGAAATCAGAAAATGATGGGCGGGCAAAACGACGCCTTCGCCCCCTTAGTTGGCATAGCAGACTCACTTCGAGCCCAAGGCCAAACCATATTAATGATCTCCCTTTCAGGAAAACCGGCGGGAATTTTGGGAGTCGGCGATCCGATAAAGCCCACCACTCTGGAAGCGATTAAGGCCCTCAAAGCGCTTCGGCTTCACGTGGTTATGCTCACCGGAGATAGTGCGTTAACGGCAAAGGCCGTGGGTGACCAGCTTGGAATCACAGAAATACGAGCCAACGTCTCCCCCGAACAAAAAATAGCAGTCATTAAGGAATTTCAAGCCCAAGGTCACAAAGTGGCGATGGCGGGAGATGGCGTAAACGATGCTCCAGCACTTGCCCAGGCCGATGTGGGAATTGCCATGGGCCATGGAACCGATGTGGCCATGCAAAGTGCGGGGATCACTCTAGTAAAGGGTGACCTAATGGGCATTGTGAAAGCCCGGCGGCTGAGTCAGGCCACGATGCAAAACATCCGGCAAAATTTGTTTTTTGCTTTCGCCTACAACGCCTTAGGAGTGCCCATTGCCGCGGGACTGCTTTATCCGTTCTTTGGCATTCTCCTAAGTCCGATGCTTGCCAGTGCGGCAATGAGCTTGAGTTCGGTTTCGGTAATAGGAAATGCCCTAAGGCTGCGAAAGATCCGTCTCAACGCGGTGTAGTATTTCTCTTTCGAAAAAAAGAATCTCGTAGTATCGAAGGCAGCATGAAACAGATTATCATCGGTTTAATATTCCTTACGTTTTCAACGCTTCAAGCTTGTCCCTCTGGGGACTGTGAAGACAAAGACTGCGAACACACTAAATCCGGAGTCCGTCATTCTCATGATGAGGGCCACGATGAGACCCATGACCAGTTTCGTTTGAAAGCAGAACCGCATCCCAAAGAGGCTAAGCTGGTAAACAAAACAGCTGATGGGGCTTCTGAAATAAAGGACGAGCCACTTAAAGAATAAGGTTACGGAGTTAAATTCTCACGCTTAAAACAGGCTCGTCCGTGGATCTCAGTCCTAAAACCTGTCGCGGTGGTTCTGCCTGTGGTGAAGAACACTCCGTAGAGGCCGCTTAATTTTCCCGTGGCCGACATGTCTCGGCTTTGACTGCTGACCAAGGCCGCTTTTTTATCCATTAGCCCAAGATCGGGAATGGTAACGTCACCCAAACGTGTGTGAATGGTTAGCGTACCTGAGTAACTAAGTGAGGTTGCCATCGTGGGGTCGATAGGACTTCCTGCCACGTTTTCCACCGAGTAATTCGTAGTCCCTAGAAAAAGGGGATCCCCCCAGACCCTTCCTTTTGTACAGATGCCGACAGGACTTGCGCAATTTTCTGTTGTGAAATCAGCGGTCAAATATCCATGGATCGGGCGACAGTTCAAGGGAGGCTGTGGAGAGTGATTTGCTGCCGCGGCATTTTTAGCAAAAAAATGGGCCAAAAGGATGGCTAAGCAGATTTTCATTTTATTCTCCGGATTAAGTAAAGTAGCTCGCTAGTCTACCTTGACCGGAGGCCGGCTGTAATATGCAGCGTGCCGTCAGTGGCCAATTGAGTGAAGAATAGAAAGAATTACGGACCGAGCCCGACCGGTATGGCGACGGGCCAGCAAATTGCCGCAGGGCAGGCCGTGATCGACTCCTTTTAAGTGAACAACGGCAGCCCCAGCGTGGGGAATGGACTGGCTGGCAACTCCCAACGCCCCATCATTTTCAAGAAGGCCAACACTTTTTAAATAGTCGCCACCGACCCGCAGGCGCATGTCCATTTTCTTTGATTCACTTGAAGTACTAATGAAGATGAGTTTAGGCAAAATAGCCGCCAGCGCCTCCGGTTTTTCTTTCATCCACTGCCGTAAACGTTCTTGGGAATGTGCCGTGCTTAGGCATTCCATTCCCGCAATCGACCGGTGAAAAACTTTGTCAAACGCCTTAAAAATTTGCATGCCAGCTCGCGGCCACCATGCAGGGGGAACTCCGGGCCGATCGTATTCTTTCATAATAAAATCGACGAGTGGACTTCCTCCAAAGGCTCCTTGCACCAGATACACCGCTTCCAAATGATCCCTGGCGAACTCCGGGTAGCGCAACAAAAAGTCCACCACCTCCACTGCCCCCTTACTGTGAGCAATGATGACCAACGAGCGCGGCGACTTCTTGACGATCTCGCTGGTAACGCCTGGGAAATAGTAAACGGCGTTATCCTCAATTGATTTTATCGAAGGAGGGAACCGTAGATGAATTTGGGAAGCGGGCACTCCCTGCCTTTGGAGTTCCAAGGAGAACTCGCTGAAGTAACCGGCGTGCCTAAGGTAATCCGATAGAATTCCGCCAAACAGAACGTAGTCATGAGCTAAGGCGGTGGCACGTTGAGCATCGGTAAGACGACCAGGCTTACCGAGCTGAGAGTCGAGAGAAGAACGGAAAACTCCGGCGTTGGGCAACGAAAACGCCACCCCGGCCCACAACAGAATAACACCTACCAACCGACAAGTGGTTATCTTCAACTAGAGTCCCCCCGGATTTACTTTTCAGACGAACTTCCTGCTACTTATCTGCCACTCCATAGAATTTTTTATTATCGACGGCCAGATGCTGCAAAAACTGAGAAGATTGAAACCGGGGACCATATTTTCTGGTAAAGACCTCCAGATCCGACACGATGTGATCGGCGCCTACCGAATCGGCGTACCGAAGCAGGCCTCCTCGGAAAGGGGCAAAGCCCGTCCCAAAGATCATGCCCACATCAATGTCACTCACCTGGCGAACCAACCCCTCTTCCCAACACCGTGCCGCCTCATTGATCATAAGATAGAGCAACCGCTTTTGGATCTCTTCCTCAGAAAGAGAGACGGAACCGTCTTTAATGCCAAGTTTTTGCAAAAATTCGGTATCTAGAGTCTTTTTCTTTCCGCTGTCTTCCCAAAGAAAGATTCCCTTGCCAGATTTTTTTCCTAACCGTTTTTCGGCCGAGATGGCTTCAAACAGCGGCGGAGATTTCATTCTCTCCCCAAACGCTCCGTAGAGAACTTTGGAAACTTTTGCCGCCACATCAAGGCCTACTTCATCGAGCAAAGTGATAGGCCCCATGGGCATGCCAAAGCTTTCCATCGCCGCATCAATGCTATGAACTCCGGCGCCCTCGGCCATCATAATAGCCGCTTCATTCATGTAGGGACCAAGGATCCGGTTCACAACAAAGCCCGGAGCATCCTTTACGACAATAGGAGTCTTTCCGATCTTTTTGGCATACTGAAATACTGTAGCGATGGCCTCGTCGGAAGTTTTTTGACCTCGGATCACTTCAACCAACGGCATTTTGTCGACGGGGTTAAAGAAATGCATGCCAACCACGCGAGAGGGATCTTTAAGGTCCGAGGCGATCTCAGTTACCGAAAGGCTCGAAGTGTTTGTCGCCAAGATCGTCTTAGGGCCACAGTTCGTCTCTAGATCATTGAAAACCAATTTCTTGATTTTCATGTCTTCGACTACAGCCTCCACTACGAGATCGAGGTGCTTGAACCCCGAATACTCAACTGTCCCCTCAATACGGGCCATCGTATTGTCGAGATCGGAACGCTTCATCTTTTTGCGCTCCACCTGCTTCTTAAAAATTTTGTACGCGGCTTGAGTTCCCTTACCAACAGCATCCCATTGAACGTCTTTTAAGCGCACTCGTGCCCCTTTTTGAGCAAACAGTTGGGCAATGCCTCCTCCCATCACACCGGCACCGACTACGGCCGTTTGATGAACCTCTTGGCCTTTTACTCCAGCCGTAGTCCCCTTATCCTTTTTCACTTTTTCATTAAGGTAGTAGAGCTCAATCAAGTGCTTGGACTGCTCAGTAACGACCAGTTCGGCAAAGGCTTCGGCTTCCACTTTAAGACCAGCTTCCAGATCGCCGCCGTACGTCTTCTTGATCACCTCTAGAGCTTTAAGAGGAGCAGGGTAATTTCCTTTAGTCTTCGACAAAACCGCTTTCTTAGCTTGTTCGAAAATGACCCATTTTCCGCCGGGAACAGCCTCGAGCAGCCGGTCCTTAAGGTCGGCATGTTTGGGATTTTTCACCTTTGTCTTGGCCAGCTCATTGGCCCAAGACATGACCTTTTCTTCAAGCCATTCTTTGGGCATCACTTTATCGGCAAGACCAATCTTTTTTGCTTTTCGCCCATCCACTGCCTTACCGGTGAGAATCAAATCCAGCGACTTTTCCAAGCCTAATAACTTGGGCATGCGCTGCGTACCGCCCCATCCTGGAATCACGCCCAACATGACCTCGGGAAGGGCCATTCGAGTCTCTGGAGCATCGGTCATGACTCGGTAGTCACAAGCCAGCGACATCTCGGTGCCGCCGCCCATGCAGGCGCCATGGATCGCAGCGATTGAGGGAATCGCCATTCTCTCAAGGTAGGTAAACACCGACTGAAGTTTCATTAGGTCGGCTGCGGTTCCCTGTCCCGAGCTGAGTTTTTGAATTTCCGAGATATCGGCGCCGGCAATGAAGATTGAGGGCTTCTTGCTGATAAGAACCATCGCCCCAATTGCAGAATCCTTTTCTATTTCAAGCATCAGGTCAAAAAGGCGGAGCATATTTGGAGTGCTCAATTTATTAGCGCGCTCCTGATGCTGATCAAAAACGATGACGGCAACAGCGCCCCGTTTTTCTAACCGGATCGATTTTTCCGCGGTATCCGAGGCATCGCTCTTAAACGACGACCGGAACTTTTTTACCTCTTCGCGAAAGGACTCTTTGTTCATTTCCATAAATCCCTCAAAAACTGGTGTTTAGTTACGTTCGATCAAAAAGGCGGCTCCCTGGCCACCACCAATGCACAACGTGGCAAGACCACGATGCAGATTTCGCCGGCGCATCTCTAAAAGCAGCGTCAAAATAATTCGCCCTCCAGTGGCGCCCACTGGATGTCCGAGAGCGACCGCTCCGCCATTCACATTGAGAATGTCGTCAGAAAGTTCTCCCAATGCGGAAGATCTGCCCAGTTTCTCCGCGGCATACTCTTTAGAGTTCCAAGCGATCTGGTTGCCGAGTACTTGGGCAGAAAAGGCTTCGTTAAGTTCGACAAGCTCGATGTCTTTGAAAGACATTCCCGTTGCCTCAAGCAGCGCACTGCTTGAAACAATAGGTCCCATTCCCATCCGTTTTGGCTCGCAGCCAGAAAAAGTGAATGCCGAGATGAAACCCACGGGAGTGCGGCCATCGCTCTTTGCTCTCTGCTCACTGGCTAGCATTAAAGCCACAGCACCATCCGTAATGGGGCACGAATTTCCTGCTGTTATCGTCCCATTTTCTCTATCAAAAAAAGGCTTGAGTTTTGCCAAAGCTTCTAAGGTCTGCCCGTCGCGAGGGCCAATGTCGTCGACCAAAAAATCTTTAAAATTGGGCTCAATCACCGTGGGAATGATTTCCTCTTTCCGTTTTCCCTCTTTCATTGCTGCCACGGCTCGTTGATGGCTTCTTAGGGCAAAGGCATCCTGCATCTGTCGGGTGATGTGGAAATCACGAGCGACGATTTCCGCCGTCTGGCCCATGTTGAGCCCTGAGATGGGGTCCGTGAGGCCTTCCATTAAAGCAACGCGAGGTTTCAGCCACTTAGGACGAAACTCAGAAACTTTGGCAAGTTTCTCTGCCTGGCTTTTGCCGAAGGTCAGAGTTCCAAAGAGCTCCGTCATTTCATGCCCGTATAGTAGAGGCATGTTGCTCATGCTTTCGCTTCCGCCTACCAACATCATTTCCGCCAGCCCTGCCCCAATCTTTAGGCAACCCTGAGCTACGGCTTCCATGGCTGAGGCACAATTGCGATGTACGGTGTACGCAGGAGTCCCCTCGGGAAGTCCGGCCCGTAAGCCGATGACCCGGGAAATATTGGCGGCATCTACAGGAGTGCCGGCATTTCCAAAGACCACTTCGTCTATTTCTTCGGCCCTAACCTCCGTTTTTGCTAAAACCTCTCGGGCCACAGTGACCCCTAGATGAACGGCTGAACTGTCCTTAAATTTAGTTCCCGCTTTAGCAAATGGAGTACGAATCCCCCCTAAGATGGCGACACGACTACGTTGTTCCTTGGCGACCCATGATTTCATTGCGGCTCCTTCAGTAACGCCTAGCACTTCAACAAGATGCGGCATCATAGGCCGGGTTTTAGGGGGCAGCCAATCGGATTCTTTTTGTTGAGTCAGTCGGGGCCAGAGAGTGTAAAATAAAATCGAGAAGAACGTTGTTCCTTAAAAGAGACGCAGCAATTTTGAGTTTCTAAACTTAAGAGAGGCCTACCGATGTCGAGCCGGTGCCATTACTGCCAAGGGGAACTTACCGCCGACGTCATGCGCCGCAATCGCTTGTGCCCGCACTGCGCCAGCGACCTTCATTGTTGCAAGAACTGCCCTCACTTCAGCGACAGCCTCACAACCAAGTGTAACGAACCGGAAAGCCCCTGGATCTCCGACCGAAACATTGATAATCAATGCGAATTTTTTGAGTTTAGAGTTACCAACAGCTCGGCTACAACAGTCGCCGCGGATAATGGTAATGAAGCCGAGGCTGCTAAAGCGGCCTTCCGAGCCCTCTTTCGGAATGCCTGAATCAAG
>JAYVQZ010000076.1:0-2869 GCA_043776735.1 Deltaproteobacteria bacterium
GTTATTGCAGCCCGGTCTCTCCCATACCGTCGGTAGATATACTGAATGACCTCTTCGCGACGCTCATGTTCAAAGTCGATATCGATGTCAGGAGGCTCTCGCCGTTCTCTGGAAACAAAACGTTCAAAGAGGAGATTCATCCGGACCGGATCGATGGCCGTCAAACCCAAAAGGTAGCAGACCACTGAGTTGGCTGCCGAGCCTCTGCCCTGAAAAAGAATCTTTTGTTGGCTAGCAAACTGGGTGATGTCCCAGACGGTTAAGAAATAATCGCTATACTCCAGATCTCTTAGCAGTATGAGTTCATGGTGGGCTTGAGCCTTTACCGCCTCAGGAATGCCCGCGGGATAAATACGAGCGGCCCCTTCCCAGACCAGCCTTTCTAGAAAAGTTTGTTGCGTCTCCCCTTGGGGAATCCATTCGGTGGGGTAATGGTAGCGCAGCTCATCTAAGGAGAAGTCACAGCGGTCGGCAATGCTGCGGGTTTGCAAAATCCAATCGGGAAAATCGACGAAGAGTTTTTTTATCGTGGATTGGGGCTTGAGGTATCTCTCTCCGTTGGAAAGTAGGTGAAAGCCAGCCTCGGTCAGTGGCCGCTGATGGTGAATGCAGGTGAGGGTGTCTTGGAGAGCCTTTCTTTGCTCGCAGTGAGAAAGGGGTTCCAGACTTGCTACTAGGGCTAGCCCCAAACGTCTACTAGCTTGTAGGGCGGAGGCGATCCTTTGAGAGTCGGTGCCGTCTTGGTAAAGGGTTGCTGCTAAAAACAAACGTCCATTAAAGGCCTCTCGTAGTGCCTGAGGGCAGTCGTACGGATGAGGGAGGATCAGGATCATCCCTTCGTTTCTTTCTGCCAAAGCCCCCGCGGAGAGGTGGGGGGAATCTCGGTCTTCATGGGCGAGCGTGAGCGACTCGCACAGATTGGCGTACCCTTTTTTATTTTCCACCAATAGACAGAGGCGTTGATTAGGGGAAGAAAAGGTTTCAGCGCCGACGATCAACTGGAACCCCTCTATTTTTTTTGCCGCCTGATGAGCTTGAGGTAGGCCATAGACGCCGTGAGCATCTACAATGCCCAGTCCCCGATAGCCCGAAGCCCACGCACTTTCGATAAGCTCTTGAGGATGAGAGGCTCCCTGCAAAAAAGAGAAGCAGCTCTTAGCCAATAGTTCGATAAAATCAGTAGAACTCGCCATGGAGGAACCACCGGTTTTGAGTTTCAAAGAGCCACATTTTTTCTCCCCCTGGCCCCTCGGCCACGTAGTACTGACGAGGCGGCTCGCCACTCCACCAGCTAGTAGTTAGCTTTTCACTGGGGGAGAGCCGCCAGAGAGAGGGATCAAAGGGAAAGGGGCGAGGGGAAAAGAGATAGAGGGGGCGCTGGGGATAGAACTCTCTTTGGGGAGCGGGCAGCACAGGATGGTCAACCATCTCCCACGCCTTTTCCGGAAGGTGGCTCTCTTTTAGTTGAACAAAACCAGCCTGCTCTTTTCCTAACCGACTTCGTAGTCGTCCTAAGTAATTTAGGAGATCTTGTTGCCTGGTCTCTTCATCGTCAAACAGATGAAGCTGCCTAGAACCTTCTGGTGTCGACTCCGTAACTTCCACGCCCATTTTTTTTAGGGGAGAGTCCCACGTTAGTCCTTGGAGCCACTCTGAAAAAAGTTTGAGAAGTGACTGAGAATTTCTTGAAGGCTCTGAGAGCAGGAGATCCTTCTTTCTGGCCCCATTTTCCAAATGAAAAGTGAAGGTCAGCTTTTTTGCTAGCACCGATCGCCCTAAAAGCCTGGCCTCCATCCGATGGAGGGTGGCGCCCATTAGGTAAACGAGTGCCTCCTGATGAGGGGCCTCTTCGGTGTCCAAAAGCTCGCGCAGCCGGGGATCTGGCTCAAAAATCGGGAGGCAGAGGGATCTAGTTCCTAGTACCCAGTCGTGAAGGTGAAGGGCCGGTTTTCCAAAGCGCCGTTGAAGGGAGGGGGCAGAGAGGGCCGCAAAATCAGCGATAGTGCCTAGTCCCATCTTCTTCATAAAAAGAATGAGCTTTTCTCGGTCCTTTTGTTCCTCTTGCAGTGTGGAGGGGTCGCCGCAGAAAAAGAGGGCTGAGATATTTTTTTTAAAGAGGATCTCTTGGGTCTGTCCCTGAGGAAGCAGTAGGATTCTTTTTTGTCCTGGGGAAAGGGCCATCCCCCATTCCGGACGATCCACCACAACGCCTTCTATAGCCACTTCACTTTCATAAAGCATTCGTAGCGTTTCAAATCGGGCTAGCCATCCTTGAATTCCCCCAAAGTATTTTTCAGTCGCTGTGATCTCAAGATAGAGGTGACATCCCACCGCAAAAACTTTGGGCGTGAGGGCAAGGCAAGCTTCGGCAAAGTCAGGCCTTGGCTCGCTCATTTTCAAATACAGGTACCGCATACCGCCACTCCAACAACCTCTACATCAATTTTTTTCTACTAAAGACGAGCTCACTCTTGGGTGATCTCTCCGAACGAAAAACGGAATAGCCAATGAGGCAAGGGGCGTGTGCAGAGGATGAAGGTCCGGCAATTTACTTTTTCGGACGCCAGTTGAAGTTTACGCAAAAAACTTGGCTCGCAACCTTCTGAGGTTTTGAGAAAGGCCCACCGGAAGAGGCCGGTCTGGATGGCTTCTAGACCTGTGCGCCAAACCTCTCTGGCCTCGGTGGGGTAGGCCACAATGAGGTTTTCTAAAGGAAAGCATTCTAGCTGGTGGAACGCCTCGACGTTGAGCTTCCCCTCGTCCGACACCCAAAAGGCATACTCCCTGGTCGCCTGCCAGGAAGGCTGAGAGAAAATGGGGGGGGATAAAGGATTGGGGGGGGGGAAGAGGGGGGGGGGAGCAGAGCGCA
>JAYVQZ010000077.1:0-2867 GCA_043776735.1 Deltaproteobacteria bacterium
GTGACCGCGGCTAGCGGGGAGAATCCCTTTTATACGACGGTAGGCGAGCGGTCCGGCCCTACCAAACCCAAAAACTGGGCTGGCCGGGCTGGGAACGGACGCGGACTTCACACTACGGAAATTCATTCTGGTTCTTCGCCCCACCTGCGGTAGTACATTCGATAAGCAACGTCTTTTCCATCTTGCTCGCTCAAAGTTTGAGCCACGAAATCAAACTCTTGGGCTATTGGAAGCAGCCTGGGATCATTTGCATAAAGATTGATAGACAGAGTTGTCGGTCGGTCTTTCCCGGGACTCCCCCAGATGGTACGATCCTTCATGGCAAACTGAAATAGAGCCCTATAGATATCCGTCTGCTGTGGTCCTGGTTTGGCTCCAATTTGTTTGATCTTTATATAAAAATTGTCTCGTTCAATTACCATGAATCCGCGAATTTCGTCGCCAAGGGTAACCACTTTTAAAGTTGTGTTATCTTCTCGAAGTGCCTCAATAAAATCGAAATGATCTCCTTCAATCCTCACCCGAGATCCACCACGGTTGTCACCATGGTCTATGGGAAGAGGCTCCCTGGGTACTGCCATCAATGCTCTAGTGGTCGTCCTAAGGGTCGTTAACTCTAAGCCAGACAATGAACCTGCGAATTTTTGCTCCACCTCGGGTTCTACATGCTGTCTGAAAACATACCTGTCTTGATGTCCCTTTTTATCCTTAAGTATCAATTTATCAACTCGTTCACATTTAAAACCAGCCTCGCTCAACCCAACTTGAATTTGTACTGCCTTCTCCGGTACGCTCACGAATATATTTTTATGAGCCATATCCACTCTGGTTTTTAACCAATCAGCAAACCCTCTTTCCAATCCCGGCGCCTCAAAGGCATTCACAAAGATTGCATGTTTCTTTGCTCGAAACATCGCATAACTCAGAATACAGCCCCGTTTCTTGCATGTTATTCCCATATTGTTTTAATGACTTGTTCTAGGTAGGGGGTTCCGTTGAATTCGCCTGTTAGCCAGCAGACTGTCTATTTTATAGGCACTCAATTTCTTTCCGAGAATACGCTCAAACCTCTATTTCTCATCCTCTTCCTCTTTAGCCTGTGCGCGTGGGCCGGTCCTGCGGATTACGAACTGGTCCATGTATTTCAATCCGAAGGTTCGGGTCCCAAGCAGACCTTTGTAGTGGTGCGCCACAAAGTGGAGGGCGGAAAAATACCTTGTGCTTGGTGGGAGGGCGAACCGTTCGCCTTTTTTCTAACGGACCCTAAAAATCCCAGTCAGCTTGAACAGGTCTACACGCGAGACAGCCCAGTCAATGGCATTGCAACTAACGGGGCGTGGGTCGAACGTAATATTTGGAAGATAAATCAGAAGGGGACCGAGCCCGAACTAAATAGGGGTACTCTTTATCAAATGTTTTTGGACCGCGGCTCCTCTCGCTATGGCGTTCGAATTCACCAGGGGCATCAGGGTGAAATCAGTCACGGTATCGCTGATTCGAGCGTTTCCCTCAAAGCGCTTTCCGAGGGAGACCGTACGGAGTTTTGGCGAAACGTAACGGAGGGAGGAGTAAAATTAAATCTATTGCCCGACCTTCGAAAGAGTCTGGGGAGTTTTAAGTATCGAGATCCTGAATCTGGAAATGACGTAACCATTGAGGTAGATGCTTCCACGTTTTCAGATCATCCTTTTGCCCATCGAGTACAAATCCATTCCGTAGATAAAGTGCAAAACTTAAGCGTAAATGACATAAGTCCTGATGGCCGAATCTTTAAGCTCAAAGGCGGAGCGCGTATCGAAGTGAACCCGGCAAATAAGAGCGAACCAGCCCTATGGTTTCCAGACGGGAAAAAAATCATTCCTCTTCAAATCACCAAGAGCCCCAACATATCACGCGACTTCGAAGGGGAAACTCTATTGGCGCATCATGATTCAGCGGACTCCATTTTAGATCGTCCGTTGATGCCCGGGCTTCCTAGTGCCAAGAGAGCAACGGAGGTTCGCCAGGCGATCGATAGCGCGCGTGCCGAACATTTTGCAGCGGCCTATACCAATGACCGAGGTATTGTTTTTTTAGATCTCAATGTGGCAAACGACGAGACTGTTGCCCACTTCGATGTCAAAGAGCGAGGTGCCTACAACTATCTTGGAACTGAACAGCGCCTAATTGCATTGAAGAATACTGGGGTGAGCGGTAGTATTTCCGAAGGCGTTTTCACTTGGAAGTCGAGTTTTTCTTCGCCAGGAGAAAATAAACCAGGCGAAAGGATTGTCATCCACTACGACAATAATTTTGCGCTATTTCAGATCGAAGGGCGCCCCGTGGCCCTAAGACGAATGAGCGCGCAAGAAGAGGCGGATATTTGGGATTCGATTTCGAATGGGAAAACGGCGTTGGAATACCAATCGCTCAATCTACGGAAGCCACGTTCTTTGCTTGTAACCGCCAACTCCAAAGCAAAGCAGCAGTCCGCATTTTACTGGGACTCCCATACAGGAACCGAATTGTACGATCGTTTTTTTTTAGGCGAACGGGGGCAGGTAATCGAGATACCACATGAGACCATTGACGCTGCGACATTTATGCCAGACGGCGGCTCGCTATACTTAAGTATGAAGACAAAAGGTGCAGGGGTATTTGTTCATAACAACATAGGCGGTGAGCCTTTCTATGACGTTGCGAAATACTTTGAAGTCCCTCCAGAGACTATAAGGCCAAACACCTCCTACCTGTTTCCGGGCCTCGGTGTGACCCCCGTTGCCATGAAACCGCTTTCTATCCATTCTAAATATCTCGGCGGTAATTTGGATAGGGTGGGTTTATCCATTGCTCACCGAGGCGATCTTACCGGTAAACTAAACACCCCA
>JAYVQZ010000078.1:0-2865 GCA_043776735.1 Deltaproteobacteria bacterium
GAAATTCAAAAGCGAAGTCTCAAGACAAACCGCGGGCGAAACCTAAGGCTAAACTCCATAAAGAACCCAAGCTGATGCCTTTTTTGCAGGATATTTCCCTGGCTGCCGGCGCCATCCTCATGAAACATTTTCGAGGAGTGCTACGGATTCAAAAGAAGGAAGGGGCGGGAATCGTTACCCATGCCGATTTGGAGAGTGAGAATTTTCTGCTCAAAAAGATTCTCACCCACTTTCCCGATTCCGAAGTGATCACAGAAGAGAGTGGCCTTCATAAAAAGACAGGAAGCCGCTACCGCTGGATCATCGATCCTCTGGACGGCACCACGAATTACGCCCATGGATTCCCCTGGTTTTGCGTCTCTATTGGAGTAGAAATTGACGGTATCCTTGCTGCTGGCGCCATCTACCACCCCTGCCTAAAAGAGCTGTTTTGGGCCGAAACGGGGAAGGGCGCCTATATCAATAAAAAACGCATTCAGGTTTCTAAAACCGCGAAGCTCGAAGATGCCTTACTGGGAACTGGCTTTTATTACTTCAAAGGAATGGATCTCAAAACTGAAATTGAGCGATTTGGTCGTGTCCAAGAAAAAGTGCAGGCCGTACGACGTCCGGGCGCGGCAGCCTTAGATTTGGCCTATGTGGCGTGTGGCCGTTTTGACGGCTTTTGGGAACGCGGGCTATCTCCCTGGGATGTGGCTGCTGGTATCGTAATCGTTGGCGAAGCCGGTGGTCAGGTGACCAATTATAAAGGAGGGGAGGTCTCCGTCACTGGGGCCGAAATCCTTGCTTCAAATACCCTGATTCATACAAGCCTAAGCAATTTGCTCTAAGCCGGGCAGTAAAAAAAACGACTAAATTTATTTGTGGCCAACGATCGCGTCTTTTTTTGCCGTTGTTTGGGCCTGCAGCGCATTAGTCTAAATTCGATCCCACCACTCCGCGTAAAAACCTTCGAAGTCACGCCCGTTCAAGATTGGCTGTTACAAGTCCGATAAGAGCCTGTCGGTATAGCAACCTCTTTGACGCAACCAGCAACTTGACGGAGCCATAAATGAAATGGCATCTGCACTCCTTTTACCGTTTTCTTAAGCCCAAATATTTCTGGCTCGTAGCATCACTAATTCTATTAGCGCTTCACTTGTTTTTTATCGTTGAGGCAAATCGCGATCTGGCCAGTAATCCGTCCTTCCTCTTTATGGACGAGCAAATTACCTTTTCTGGAACACATCACATTTTACATCCCTCTAGTTTTGGGGATTTTGTTAAGGCGGTAATCGATGGCGGCGACCAAAGGTATGGGCGAATTCTATGGAATACTATGGCTCTGTTTTCAGCGCTGCCTGATCGAATTTGGGGAGACACTGGACTAATCATCTCCAATCGTATGGTTCAGGCAGTTCAGCTAATTATCGCCTATCTGATCTTTGCCTTCGGTCTTACGCGAGCTCCAATGATGAAGTTTTTTTGCTTGGGTTTGCTTTTAGTGCTTCCTTATACCGGTTATTACAGCACGATTCCAAAGCCTGAACCTAACCAGCTCCTTTATCTGGCCCTCTTTTTTCTGCTGCATAAGAAAGCTCAATGCCGTTTTGGATTTCACTGGATTTTGATGGGGCTGGCCTTTGGGGCTAAAATTTCTACCCTTCCTATCGCCGTCCTCTGTGTAGTTCACAGCGGCTATCTTTTTCTGAGGTATTCTGATGTAAAACCAATCAGGCAATTTCTTGCCGGTCTTGTAGCTTTTTTCATCGGATTTGGCCTCGCTGTCCCGAGCCTTCTGTTGAGCTTTGCACTTCGTAATAAAACCCCATTCTCGAATTATTGGTGGTGGATAACGAATGCGCCATTCCATCCAGCCGATGACATGACTGTCACTGCGATAGATTGGCTCAAGTACATCGCATTCCATTGGTCGGCAATTCCGAGCCATGCGTTGATTCCCTTACTGTTCTTTTTCGCATTAGCCATTTTCGCACCACTTTGTTGGCATAGATCACTCGACCACAAGAGCCGCGACCAATTTACTTTGGGCTGGCTTGTGATGTGTAGCGGAATTTTCTTGAACGTGTTGGTAATATGGAAAGTGAAGCGCGTGTGGGGCTTCTACCTTCATTCCGGTTTCGCACTTGGGATAGTTGGCGTAATGATGTTGGGCGATGTGCTGCTCACCTCAACATTTGGATTCTTTGGCCGATTTTCTAGCGGGGCCAAGAACGCGTTTCAGGGGGCAACCATTCTGGCCGTGAGTCTTGTGATCGGTTTTCGAATGTCTCCTACCCTCAATGAATATCGCTACCTGGCGGCGAGAACGGCAATGCCTGATCACCAAGCCAAAGTCGGGGCGTATGATTTTCTGACGGCGATTCTGCCAGTAGTTTCTGCCTTAAATGGCAGAAGACTATTAGTGTTCGTGGACGTCTTTCTCTACGTACCTCCATCCGACAATCAATTTTCAATCGTTCCCGTATGGAGTCCGCTTCCTTGGGCGAGGCGCCCTGATATAATATTGGTCGAGCGAAACTCTCTTAACGCGTATACCACTCCCAATTCCGAAATCGCCAACGTACGGCACTATGACTCGATCATCGCTCAATACCAGTACAGTCTTCACACCGGCCCAAATTGCGACTGTTCGCTCTGCTACCAGGAAGTGAAAATTCCGATGAATCCCATGGTTTTATTGATAAGAAAGGACATTAAATTCCCGGCCCTAGGAAATCGTTGGATCGCCAGCTCGAAAAAAATCGATTAACTTCGTGGCCTCTCCAAAGTATTTCGACTGCCGGTTTATCCCCGTGGTTTTTTGTCAATAAGCTGTCCGAAAGTGTAAATGGATAAAATATTGCTCGTTGAAGACAGTCCAGG
>JAYVQZ010000079.1:0-2841 GCA_043776735.1 Deltaproteobacteria bacterium
CCTCCCTTAGTAACCAGCTGGTAATCATACTCAATGAGAACTTCGATTCTAACCGCTGCATAAGGCACAGGTCCAGAATTAGCCACGAAGCAAAGTGGCAAAGCAGAAACCAACCGACGGGAAAGTTCAGCCAGCTCTTAAAAGCAATCGCGCCAATAAACCCAGACAATACGGATGAGAAAAACGGCTCAATAGCAAAAGCAACAGGAGCCTGGGCCTTTCGAATTCGCCCCCAACGCAAATGGCGTTTCCAGAAATCCTCTAGGTTATGCTTACCAATGAACTGTCGAATCGGCTCTGCGCTGACGACGATGGAAAGCCCCATCCGCCGCATTGCTCTTCCTGCCATATAATCCTCAGCAATATACTGACCTAGAATGGCAATGCCCCCAAAGCGATCCATGTCCGTTCGCCGAAAAAGCATCTGTTTTCCCACGACGAAGGAATTTCCAAAGGCAAAAGAGATTTGCATCCAACGGGCATAAAAACTGTTGAGGAAAGTGGCTTCCAACCGTCCGCCCACACCTTCGGGCAAAGTCCCGGCAACTACTGCAGTAACGACCCCCACTCCGGGAGTAAGAAGGGGAACCGTTTTTTTGAGGTAATCTGAGTTTACCCGCACGTTACTATCACTGATCAGCAAGAGATTATGCACCGCAGAACGGTAAGACTTGACGAGATTGTTCACTTTGGGATTAGGGCTAATTTCTTCACTTCCGAGGATAAGTCGACTGTCGCAGTGGGGATACTTCTTTTGCAACGCCCGGATTAGGGGAACGGCAGGGTCCTCGTATTCGGACACAGAAAAGATCAGCTCGTACCTGGGGTAATCCAGCCAAAAGAAACCTTCGACACTTTCAACGAAGCCGGATTCAGCACCCTTAACGGGCTTGAGGATCGAAACGGGAGGAAATTCAGTGGCGTTTTTTGGAGAGCTGCGGAACTGCTTAAGCGAAAACCAAGTCCCCCATGCTGTGCTCGCGAATGCTAAGATCCACAGGCATAGGGGAAAGGCGTAAGGGAATTCCATCCTTTAGCTCTCCTTTAATGGGATCTTCATAAAATACAAACTCCAGCTCCTGGCGTTTGATCGCTCGTAAAATTGCTTCGGGATGTCGCTCGCAGTGAAGTACAGTTTTCCATGAAGTCATCTGCTTGGCCACGTGTAAATCTGAACTGGCAATCTTAGGGAGATCGGTATTGGCCACTTCGTCAAAAATAAAAGGGCCGCTGGCGACTTCCCACGCATCAAAGCTGTTTCGTAACTCTTCGCGTCGATCCCAAAGGTGAAAAGTCTGTTTCTCAACCTTTCTTGTCCAAACTGGGTGGGCCGCAACGGAAAGCCCACCCTGCTCGCGAATTGCTGCACACAGTTCAGGGATGTCTTGGTCGGCCCAGATAAATTTTGAAATCCCTAAACCCACCACGTGAGCTGAGCGATGATTTGAAAGAAAATTTTTGGTCAGTTCGATGCCGGGAATCACCACCATCCGGTACTGGTCCCAGGCGCGAGCCGCTTCCGACTCCAGAAGGCTCATATAGAGCGGGAACGTCGCTGGAGTTAGAGAGCAATCTAGAAAGCGGCTGGCTTTTCCCAGCCACGTCTGTTTTTCACAGAGGTGGTCGGTGATGGCGATGCAACCGAACCCTCTTTTGCCGTAAAGGTCGATAACGTCGGGCAAAGGAACTCTTCCGTCGCTAAAGGTGGAGTGAACATGAAAGTCAGATAAGAACATCATGTATAGTATCGGCCGTTTATGTTGGGGTTTGTTTAGGGGCGAGTGAGGATTGCGTGTGGCTTTAACCAAAAAACCTCCAGAGCCCTTTCGACCGCCGCGGCCGCAGGCCAGAAGCCCAAATTTCGCTCCCAGATCTCTCGGACCAAAGGTCCGGGAGTCCCAGCCACATTATGTTGCGTGGACTATCGGCCGGCCCTCATCAATTGTCTGATGATGCTTCCATTGGGCTTGGTTACTTGAATTCAAATTGGGCGCAATACGACGCGCCTCTGAAATCGAGAGCTCTCCTTGAACCACTGCCGCTTTAAGTTCGGGCACCTCTCTTGAAACCTCGGCCACTTTCTTAAAGTGGTATGACTTGTATCGAGAACCTGTGTTTGTGCATTCATGAACTGATGTTTTTCACGAGATATATTCACTCATTTTTTTTCTGCTGTGGGACTTGTTGGTGCGATTCGTTTCTAAGACCATCGCCCTCTACAACTAACTTCCCAAGAAGGACTGCAGGGCCAAACATGGCGAACTGGGTGGCTTTTGGACTCGCGCTGAAACTATCTCATTGGGAATCCAATTTGCTTAAAAATGGTGTCAATAGTCCTAGGGGAGCGTTCGAAAAAAACTGCACGGCTATGGCGAGGTCACGTTTCACTTAACTATTTAATTAGCTTCCCACTCAGGTGGTGTGAAGTGGTACTGCCGGGGAAGCGTAGTTGAGTAATACTTGGATTTTATCTACGCGGATTTCCTTTTTGTCTTTCTGCGCTGGACGGAGGTTTTGCGGCCCAGGCTTCGAATGGATAAAAAATATCCTTAGGAAATTTTCCGCCGTTTAATTTTCCTTTGGATTTAAATTTATTATTTCAAAAAATCCGGAAACCAGTTGGTTGCTTCTCTCCGCTATTGCGTGCAACTAACCGATCGATGGCACGGGCTTTCGGAGCTTTGGCCCTGGCAGAAAGACAAAAAGGCAAATCGGTTGGGTAAAAATCAACTAGGAAGCACCAACGCTGGCCTTGCACTGGGCAAAGCAAATCACCAGTGTGGATAAGATGCCGGACCCATCGAGCTGCGCGAGAGCACTAGCAGGTCGGAGCGAGAGCAC
>JAYVQZ010000080.1:0-2841 GCA_043776735.1 Deltaproteobacteria bacterium
GTTTAGAACGGCCATAGACAAAGGCCCCTTCAATAGGGCCTTCCATTTTCCTTTTCCATAGCACATAGCCTTGCGTGCGGTGAATGGCCGAAACCAACCCGTCGAGATTAGCCACGTACAATACATCGCCGACAATGATGGGTTTTGTTCGCTCGTAAGGACGAAGTTCCCACGGATGATTAAATCGCGTGGGCATGGCCCACTGTGAGATCACGGCGACTTTGGCGAAGGCCTGCCCGGAAAGAAGTGGAATCAGAAGAGCAATAGCTAAGACAAAACACCAACGCATCAAGGAACCTCTCATTTTTTCTGACCACAGGAGAAAAAGGTTACCCTTTTTTTACTGCGGCTTTATCGCTGGCGAAAAGCGGACTCTTTAAACGCCGCACTTGCATCTTCGCGCTCTTTGCAAATTCCGTATTTGGGAAATCCACAGAAATCTTCTCGTAGATTTCGATGGCTTTGGGGATATGCGCCCGCAACTCCTCAGTTCGAGCCATCGCCAGAAGCGCTAAGGGTTTACCCTCTCCTACAAACTCAGACGCCGTTTTGAAGTCTTGATTGGCTTCATCAATCTTTTTTGACACCTCTTTGGCCTGTCCACGGTTAAGAAACAGCATCTGCCGTTCGGCGGGGAGGAGGTCTCCGAATGTGAGTGCGATCGTATACCATTCCACTGCCTTTGTGGCGCTTGCCCCAGGTTTTGAGCTGTCTTTTAGGACCTCTTTTCGGGCCTCATCGAAGGCCATGTCACCCAATGCCACTGTAGCAAAATAACCGGGACGAATTTTTTTCCACGTCTCTGCTACTGTTTTCAAAGCCGCAGGACGTTCCGCCTCTGGCTTCTTCAAAGCAGTAAAATATTCCAGCCAACCCTGATTCAATTTGTGCTGTTGGTACCCATCCAAAGCATAAATTCCAAGGGCGACCACCAAGGCTCCGATAACCCCTGGCATCCAAATGCGCCGGTGATGGAGGATCCAGTCAAAGACGGACATGCCCTGCGTTTGGAACGCATCGGGTTGCTTAAGGCTCTTACGATCGATAATGGGCGGTTTGGACAAGACTTTCTCCTTTATTACGCGACCAAAGGTAATCTAATCCGCTTAAACTTCAAGGGTTTAGAACGAAAAGAAGGCCAATGGTCGACGCGCAAAGCGAAAAAAGGTTATAATAAAGCTGTCCATCCGTCAGCGCCTTTCCCGTAACACCATGCAAAAATCGCTATTCACAGGGCTACTTGGGCTGATTTTTCTCCTCTTCCCGTCTGAGCTTCGTGCGGAAAGCCAAAGTAACGACTACCGGGGCATCACCGACCCGTTTGGCGACCCCTCGTCCTACGAATTTGCCGACGACGAAAAAGAGGACAAAGAGTTTTTCCACCTAGGCCGCTACCTCATGTTTGGACTCGACATCGGAGTCGGGGTGTTTACTGGCGGATTAGGCTCCAGCGTGCAACCGGCCCCCTACATCGGCGGAAGACTACTTTATTTCTTCGACCGCTCCCTAGCTTTCGAGGCCTCTGGCCACTTTGCCAATCACCTAGATCAGGTGCGCGCGGCAAAGGACCCCAACTCTGGGGCCGACCTTGAAACCGTGGTCGTCCCCATCACCGGGGGAATGCGCTATTACTTTGATACTCGAGGAGCCCCCAAAGCGATCGCCGCAGCCAATCCTTATTTGGCTTTTGGTGGTGGGCTCTACATGCGGACCATCCGGGAACTGTCCAAGACAGGCACTATTACCACTCCAACGGGAACTACAAATAATTTTGGAGGTTACGGCGGGGCTGGGGTTGAATTTTCCATTTACCGACGCCACGTCTACTTCGGAGTCGATCTCCGGTACCACTTTATCTTTTGGGGCGACAGCGACTCCACTTTAGGTGGAAAACTTCAGGCAGGAGACCGTTCAGGCGGTTATTTTACGACAGCGGCCACGATAAGTTACAACTTCTAAGCACCATCTAGGAAACGCCCCAGCCAAATACCGACCCCGCAAACCACCACGGCAAGCAGCCACACGTTAAAACTACCGATACCAAACGAGGGGATGCCGACGCCAAACCCGATGATAAGTCGGGGGACATTCTTTGTCTTGAAGCCATCGTACATCAGCCAGCTTGAAATGATCGAGGTGATGATAATAAGAAAGAGTTCGGTAGCGGAATAATCAAACACCCTCTAAGGATAACACCTTTAGCGTGTTGCCGGTGCCCCAACTCGTTCCCACTTTTTAAGCTCATCTACCGCTTTTGCGTACTGAAGGTTCTGCTCCACGATCTTGCCCTTCCATAATTTCTCGCTCTCGATCGCTTTATTTTTTTCAAGCTTTGCCTCCCGAACATCGCCCTGCGAAGTAGAGCCCGTGGTCCACATCTTAGAAAGAATTTCATAGCGACTTGTCCGATAGTTGACCTCCACTTGGGCCTTTTCTAATTGAAATTTAAAGGACTGCAGCTGAGCCAAGTTTGTCTCGCAATCTTTGCGCAGAAACTCAAGCCCATTGCCTGCCAAAAGCGCCTCAAGCGACTGTAATTTGGTTCGGAGGGCTTCAATGCGGTGCTCATATACCCGGTTGATCACCTGATTAAGACGCAGCGCATGTTCCGTGGCTCTCACCAAGGCAGTTGAAACCGACCCGCTCTTCTCAAGCTCCTGCAAATTACGCACGCGGATATTGTGATAAAGCTCTTCGGCTAGATTCTGGGTATGCTCGTGCTTTGCTTCAATTAGAAAAACCCGAAGATTGTCGTGTTGATCGTTGGCAAAGTAATCGCGGCGAATCTCTTCGGCGGCTGGAATTTTTTTATCGGCTATCGACCGGCTGAGCAATTGCGCC
>JAYVQZ010000081.1:0-2839 GCA_043776735.1 Deltaproteobacteria bacterium
ATCTGGCTCCTGATTGTATTGTTCGATATTGCGCTTACCAAGCGAACCGAAAAGCTTGTAGCGACGCTCCATCTCCTTTACGCACCAAGAAAGGGCAGCAACCGTTTCTTTAGGATCGGTAATAACCGGAGTAAGTAAGTGAGGAAGGCCATTATAACCGACCAACTCCACATGCTTAGGATCGACTAGGATAAGACGACACTCATCAGGTGAGTTGTTCATCAACAAGGCCAGAATAATCGAGTTGATCGCCACCGACTTACCAGAGCCAGTTGCGCCGGCGATCAGTGCATGCGGCATGCGGGCGATATCGATAATAGAAGGCTCACCATCTGCTCCACGACCCAACACAATTCCAAGCTGGGTACGTGTTTGGCGGAAGGTCTTTGATTCCAAAATATCGCGCAAACCTACCACTGCCTTTTTCTCGTTTGGAATTTCTACCCCTACCAGCCCCTTACCAGGGATAGGCGCCTCTACACGAAGAGACTGGGCAGCTAGGGCAAGAGCAAGATCATCCTGGCGGGCGGTAATTTGGTTAAGCTTTACACCTTCGGCCGGCTTTAAGGTGTACTGAGTAACCGTAGGACCAACATTTACCTCCGACATACTTACCTCAATACTAAAGTCGCGAAGCGTCTTTTGGATCGTCTCCATCTTCTTTTGAATATTGCCCGCCTGAGGCTTCATGTCTACCTTCTCCAGCAGAGCAGTAGAAGGATAATTCCAGTTTGAATTACGCAGAGGGACACGAACCGCATCTACAAGCGGCTTTTGACGGACCACTTCACTGGATAGCTCCGAAGAATGATTACCCATCTTACCCCTAAGCTTAGCCAAGGGACTTACCTTAATTTCACCAAGTACGCGTACGCGACTACTCAACTGTTCATCTTCTTCATCGTCATCCTTGTCTTCTTTTTCTTCCGAAACTTCACCGCCATTTAAGAAGGGGATAAGGGCCCGGTTGGCAACCAAGAGGAGAGAAGAAAGGAAAAGAACAACCAAAAGCATTTTCCCGGGAACCTCTCCAATTGCTTGGGTGATAGTGGAGGCAAGGGTAAAGCCAAGGTAGCCGCCGCCATTACCCGCTACCGCTACCGCCTCGGCTTGATCACCCAAAAACGAATGCACCACTGCCGCGAGAGTAATCAGTGCGAGTATTAAGCCCAATAAGCTGGTGCTACCTATAGAAAGCTTTTCGGGTAATCGTTTGCGAACTGCCACCCAAACAAGCACCACGGCAAGCACTGGTGTAAAAATGCCAATAGATTGCCTGAAGAAGATAAAGAGGCCATGCCCAAGACTACCGGCTGCATCAAAAATGGCAGCAAGTAAAAAGATAATAACTAGGTATCCGAGAAGCCTAGCGATCTGCGATAAAGCCCCGCGATTTACACCCTGCTTACGTACGCGGGCACCGCTAGAGGCCCCTCCGGAGCGTTTTTTCTTAGCCATAGAAAAGGAAAACAATTGATACTTATACAGGATATCACAGTCCCGACCCTGGCTGATAGCAATCTTTCTGCTACCATGCGGCAATGTCACTCTCCATTGGAATCGTCGGCCTACCCAACGTCGGCAAATCAACCCTATTTAATGCACTGGTAAAAAATGCTCAGGCTGCTGCCAGCAATTACCCGTTCTGCACCATCGAACCTAATGTAGGTATTGTTCCCGTACCCGATCCTCGTCTAGAAAAACTGGCCAGCATCGTTGCCACCGAGCAAATTATCCCTGCCACAATCGAGTTTGTTGATATTGCCGGCATTATTCGAGGCGCTTCCAAAGGAGAAGGTTTAGGAAATCAGTTCCTGGCTACCATCAGAGAGTGCAGCGCACTAATTATGCTCAGTCGCTTTTTTGAAGGTGATGTTATTCATGTTTCGGGAAAGGTAGACCCCATTGATGATCTTGAAACCGTACAGCTAGAGCTCGCCCTGGCCGATCTTCAAACGGTAGAAAAGGCGCTCGATCGTTACCGCCGCGCGGCTCGTGGAGCAGGAGCAGAGGCGGCTGAACTAGTTACCGTTACCGAAACCATCTACGCCACACTGGAAAAAGGGATTCCCGTTCGTACCCTAAAACTTACTTCCGACGCTGCCAAAATTGTCCTCCGAGAGCTCCAACTTCTTACGGCTAAACCAATTATTATTGTAGCCAACGTAGCCGAGGAATCGATCACCACTTCTGCTGAAAGTCTTTTTGCTGAATATGCTCTCGACCGGTTTGTTTCTAGTAGTGATTTCGTCTTACCGCTGTGCGCCCAGGTAGAAGCTGAGCTTGCGCAAGTAGAAGGTAGCGACCAGCTAGATCTTCTGAGCGCGTATGGCATGCAGGAACCCGGCCTTAACCGTCTTATCCGCGCCTCCTACGCACTTTTGGGACTGCAGACATACTTTACCTGTGGGCCAAAAGAAATCCGCGCCTGGACGATCCAGCGCGGTTTAAACGCACAGCTTGCAGCAGGAGTAATTCATACCGACTTTATTAAGCACTTTATTCGGGCCGAAACGATTGGCTACAACGATTTTGTAGGCCTAGGCGGAGAGCAGGGAGCAAAAGAAGGCGGAAAGCTTCGCCTAGAGGGCAAAGAATACGTCGTCCAAGATGGTGACGTACTTCATTTCCGAGTTTCGGTTTAAGATGTCGTTCTTGAAAAACTAGTCGCAAAGCCTCCAATAGTTTTTCAAGAACTCCTTAAACTAAAAAGAAGCCCTATTCGGGCTTCTTTTAGTAAGATCTAGTTAGACCTCATTAGGCCATGATTCCAGCTACACCGAGAGTAGAGAGATGACCAGCAGTTACCGCAAGCATAAGCGCAAGACTCAAGGTTACC
>JAYVQZ010000082.1:0-11113 GCA_043776735.1 Deltaproteobacteria bacterium
ACGATCTTAGTAAATTCGCGGGCCTGCTGAACCGAGTTTTGCCCCAACGTTCCGTCTATGACCAGCCACGTTTCATGTGGCGCCTCGGGAAGGACCTTCTTCATGACCTTATGAACCCGTTTGAGCTCTTCCATTAAGTTGCTTTTAGTATGGAGGCGTCCCGCAGTATCAAAGAGAACCACGTCCATTCCCCTGGCCTTAGCGGCGGTCAGCGAATCAAATGCAACCGCGCCAGGATCTCCTCCCTCGCGGCCTGTAACAAAATCTGAACCTGCCCGATCGGCCCACGTTTTTAATTGTGAGATGGCAGCGGCTCTAAAGGTATCTCCCGCACCAACCAAGACCTTTTTGCCGTCTGCGGCGAAAAAAGAGGCCAGCTTTCCTATCGTGGTGGTCTTACCGACGCCATTTACTCCAACAATGCTAATCACCAATGGCTTAGTCCCACCAAGCGCCAATTTCCCATGAGAAAGGCCCACAAAAAGCTGTTCGCCCTCTTGGGTAAATAGCGCCCTTAACCCCAACGAAGACTCCAGCTTTAACCGTTCTTTCACGCGGTTCATCAATGTGACCGAGGTCGGTATGCCCACATCGGCAAGCAGAAGTGCCTCTTCAATTTCGTCCCACTCGGAATCGGTTAAGTGTTGGCCTGGAGTGAGCGATAGAAACTTCCCCATTCGGTCCCAAAAACTTTTGCGTGTCTTGCCTAGCCGCTGCTCAAGACCAGTCTCAGCGCTAGGAGGAGACACCACTAGCGGCGGAGCAAGCAGTTCCGCTTGGGACTCCAACAGCTCTAATGCCGCAAGCCCCGGAGTTAACGAAGGGGCGGCTTCATTTTTGGGAACCGGTGTCACTGAGGTAGGGGTGGGCAGGTTTTTCCTAGCCTTTCTCCCCCTAAACCAGAAAAGCACCAGCCCTAAAAAGACCAACGCTCCAAGAGCCGACCCAATTTCAACGAAATACGCGCTTAAATCCATCTATCCTCTAATTTCTTCAGACCTCTACTTCCCCGGTTTCTTTATTCAAGTCAATTTCCGGCGATATGACCAAAGGAAGTTCGGGGGATCGCGGGGGGGCAATAACAGCCATTTTTGCTTCCTGAGTCTCCAGGTATCGGCTGATGGTACGTGGGTGAATACCAAGAATTTGGGCTGCCAGTCGTTTGTCCCCTCGAGTGCTCCTTAACATTTCATCGATGACCAGGGTTTCGATTTCTCTTAATGGAATTCCAATGGGAATGGTGAATGAACTCAGAGGTTTCTTACCGGCGAACTCCGACGGGAGGTCTTCCACTTCAATCATTCCGTTGCGATTTAGTACTACACAGCGCTCTATGAGATTCTCTAATTCCCGTATGTTCCCTGGCCAGTGGTAGGCGACTAAGCACTCCATAGTGGCAGGGTGGATGAAGGGGACCGGACGACTGTTTTTCTTGGCGCTTTTAGCAATAAACTTTTTTATCAAAATGGGGATGTCTTCCTTGCGGTCTCTCAAAGAAGGGACCGTGAAATGGATCACCTTCAGACGATAGTAGAGATCCTCTCGAAAGGTTCCCTTTTCAATGGCCTGTTTCAAATCGGTATTAGTGGCCGCGATGACCCGGGTATTTACAGATATTGTGGAATTCCCCCCCAGCCGCTCAAATTCCCCTTCTTGAAGAAAGCGCAGGAGTTTGGTCTGAAACGTCAGTGGGGCGATGCCCACTTCATCAAGAAAAAGGGTTCCCTCATGGGCAAACTCGATGCGCCCTTTTTTTCGTTTGTTGGCGCCAGTAAAAGCGCCGACTTCATAACCAAAGAGCTCCGCCTCGAGCAAATGCTCCGGTATTGCCGTGCAGTTTATTTTTACGAGTAATGAATTGGGTCGAGCATTGTTTCGATGGATATAATCGGCAAGAATACCTTTTCCGGTTCCGCTTTCCCCTTCAATTAGGACATTTGCCTGACTATTTGCAGCTTGATCGGCCACCGCCAGCATATCTCGATAACTACGAGAACGGCCCACCATAACATTGTCGTTCTCACGGTCGCGCGCCAACATTTCCTCTTTGAGGGAACTGTTTTCATCCACTAGCCGGCGCCGTTCTAGGGCTAAATGAACGGTCTTTAAAACCTGCATGCGCTGCAATGGCTTAGGAATAAAATCATAGGCACCTTTTTTCATGGCTTCGACTGCTATCTCAACGGTGCCATAAGCAGTGACTAAGATAACTTCAAGAGAGGCATCCAAATGCTTAATTGCCTGAAGTAGATCTATTCCGGAGAGGGTTCCCATTCTCAAATCAGTGAGCACAAGATCGACAGGATTTTTCGGAAGTGAGGCCAACAGTAACCGAGGATCCAAAAACGAAAGGACCTCAGCTCCATCGCTTTTAAAAATCCGCTCGAGCGATTCCAGGTTGGCCATCTCATCATCTACGATTGCGATGCGGTATTTCACGTAGTTCTTACCCTTTAGGTTAGGAGCGGTGCTTAGACTGGGAATTGAAAGGTAAACGTTGTTCCTTTGCCCATTGAACTGCTGCACTCGATAGTGCCCTGCGCTTCTTCAACAATCTCTCGCGTCACTGCCAATCCAATCCCCGTGCCGTTAGGCTTGGTCGAAAAGAAAGGGGAGAAGGTCCGGTGTTTCACTGAATCGTTCATGCCATAACCCGTATCGGAAATGACGATACGATAGGTGTTCTCCTTCACTTCAGTACTGATCTTAAGTTTTCCGCCACGAGGCATGGCTTCCCGCGCGTTTTTTAGAACGTTCAAAAGCGCCTGTCGCAATCGGCCCCGTTCGGTGCGGACATAGACCTGTTGGTTGGCAAGCTCCGTCTCAACATGAATATTGCGCACCCGATCCTCCTCACGGGAAAAATCCAGGATTTCTGAAAGCAGGTCATTGACCTCAGTCTTCATCTCGCTGGTGATGGGAGCTCTAGAACGGGCAAGATAGCTCTCTGTAATTTGATTCAAACGGGAGATCTCTCGGGCAATACTGACTAACGTCTTGGTGATTTCGGCGTCCTTAAATCCAAGTTCTTCCTGAAGCCAATCAATATTTAAACTGATGGAGTTGAGCGGGTTTCTAATTTCATGAACCACCTCGGCAGAAAGTTCACCAATCGCGGCTAACCGTTCTGATTGTAGGAGTTCTTTTTGTTGAAGAGCAATTTTGGTATCACGGACTTCCAAAGCGCCAAGCATTCGATTGTATTCTCTGGCCAGAGTGCTGATCTCGTCTTTGTCACTGGTTCTTACTTTTAACCGACGGTTAAAATCACCGTCGGCGATTTTTGTTACGCTCTCTATCAACGAAGGGAGCGGCATCAAATTACGGTGGGAGACAAGGACCGAAATTAATCCGAAACCGATAACAAAAAAGGAAAGCACTAAATTACCGATGACGGTTTCCCTGCCTTCGACTTGAGCCGCTTGCGTAATTCGCTGAGACTCCTCCTCAAGGCGAAGAGAAACTTGCTGTATTTTATCCTTTAAAAGTCGGTAGTTATTTTCAAACTCGGTCTGATCAGAATTGTTGGCCAAGCCATCAAACAGGGAGCGAATTTTATTAACTCCCTCTTGGAATTCGGGAATCACGGCCACGACTTCCGCACGTTCATTCTTGGCAAATAGATCATCTAACTCTGAAAGCTTTTTCTTAATCATGTACGGATATAGATCACGCACCATCCGAGAGAACGTACTGCTTTCCGGTTTCATTTCGGCGCGAAAATAATACCGGCGAATGTCATCAGCCAATCCCTGCGAGTGGGTTTGGAGTTGGGCAAGATGGCGCGAGGCCGGGAGGAAAAGCTCATTGATTAGGCCGAGACGATCGTTGGCGTCCTTAGATTTGTAATAGCTATAGAGACTCACGATCGTGAATAGGCATAAGACCGCAAAGAAGGAGGCTAAAACTCTTGCCCGTATCGTCATATATAGTTTGGAAAACCCCTTAAGAGGGGGAAATAGAACAAAGAAGTGAGGGAAGCCCTCAGGAGAGTCCCGCAGGAGCTTACCTTTATAGTCTACTTTGCTTTTGAGATTGGCTCAATGAGCCAGAGCGTTAGTCGATACAAAGATTTTGGAACTCTGCGGCAAGCCCTTTTAGATCGAGTGAACCAGTCCATTTTTGCAGCGTCCTTCCTCTGTGAAACAACGCAGAAAAGGGGAGGGTGCCGGAAAAGCTTTTGTCCACGGCATCCAAATAGATTTCATCTTTGATGTCGGGAGGCTTGAGGTAGGTAGGGAAAGCCGGTCGAAGCTGCTGCATCCACCTTTTGGAAAAGCTCTCTTGGACGTTGATGGAGCTAACATCAATGATGATGGGCTTAACTTTTTTGGTGTTCTTGAGCATCTTAATAAGATCTGGCATTTCCTCCATGCAGACAGAACACCAGGTAGCCCACACGTGGACAAAGACACACTTCTCTTTTTTAAGCTTACCGAGGTCTTTGGGATAGAGGTAACGACTAGGTACCGGCGGCTCAACTTTGATTTTCTTTGCAAAGCAGAGGGGCCCGCTCAGGGCGAGTCCCCCCACTGCAATGATTAACTCTAGTCTGTAGGCGAGGCCGCTCATTTACGTTTGATTGAGCAACCAAATGCCTTTGTTTCAGGCTGGGAAACTTTCCTTCCGCCGAAGTGCTCTTCCAACGCTACAAGGACGTCACGACGAGTAATTTTCTTCCCTTCGGTATCATCGTCAATTCGTCCGTGATAAAAAACCTTCCCGTCCGTCCCAATAAGGAACGCTTCAGGGGTCTTTTCTGCTCCAAAGGCATCCGCAGTGGCATGCTTTTCGTCTTTCAACACGGGAAAGGCGAACTTTCGCTCTTCAGCATGCTTCTTCACATCAGCCATGGGCTCCGTATCATTTGAGTTTATGGCAAAGAATGCTACTGGTTTGGCCAATCCTTTTAAGCTGGTGATAAGTTGGTTGTATCGCTCGTTATAAGCATTGGAATAGGGACACTTTGTCGCAATAAAAACGACCATGGCAGCTCCGTTGGCTTTGAGAGCTTCTTTCAAATCGTATGATTTTCCATCCGTTGCGGACAGCTTAAAATCCGGAGCTGCGGCACCTGGCGCTAAGCCAAATGCGGTAAGAGTGGTAAGAAGTGAAAAAAAGATTACATGGCGCATAGGGACCTCGTTTGCTATATGGTAGCCAATTTTTAACATAGTTTTTAGGTGAAGTAGATACCCATGGGCGGAACCAACCCCTACATAGAGTCTCCGAAGGTAACGAAGGCGAAAAAGAAATTTACCGTTACCTTTCGAGGGGACGTGGAAGCGACTATCGAAGTCGACCCGGAAAAGGTTCCCTATGGTGAAACGGGACTGGCGGGAAGCATCCTTGATATTGCCCTTCATAACGGCGTCGAGATCGATCACGCCTGCGGGGGGGTGTGCGCCTGCTCTACTTGTCATGTCTATTTAGTGAAAGGGGGAGAGACCTGTTCCCCATCGATGGATTCCGAGCAGGACATGCTCGATATGGCGCCTGATGTGCGCCCCAGTTCACGCTTGGCCTGTCAGTGCGTCCCTAATGGAGAGACGGATATTATTGTAGAAATTCCGTCTTGGAATCGAAATCTGGCACGTGAGGGGAAGTAGTCCTTGGCGCCATTGCCAGAGCCTCTAAGAACTTCTGGCAGACGTAGTCCCGTGTGTACGAACGCTCGACGACAGCACGATTGATCACGGCTCCGGCGATCAGCTCTTCTTTTCGCAAACTTCTTACCTTTTCTACCGCCGCTAGAAAGCCGACAATGTCGCCATGCTCAACGTGATACCCCATCTTCACTTCGCCCAAAAGATCCACCACGTGGCTATCTTTGGGGCCGATAAAAATAAAAGGTTTTCCCGCGAGTAATACGCCATAAATTTTCGACGAATGAACTAGGCCTGACATATGTGGCCCTAAAACGACAAGATGTACGTCCGCCGCTGCCAATAAATTTGCCAAAGCCTCGCGAGGCTGCCGCGAAATCTGCTCGATCGTATCTAGGTTATGCTCTTTTTTGAAACGAGTGACATCGCACACTCGTAACCCACCGCCAGCAAAAACAAAGTGGGCGGCCCCATTACCGCGCAAAGCTAAGATGCCCTGCAAAAGAGTATCGAGCGGATGGACTATGCTGTGATTGCCCGAGTATAAAAAAATAGTCCGCCCTTCCCAGCCGAACTCTTTTTTCGCCGCATTGGCATTGAGCTCTGCTTTGCCGTGGGGTGACTGTACAGGCCAAGGCGGGATGATGATGACTTTTGACTGCGCAATCCCACGCCGTGTGATCTTCTCCTTCATCCAACGATCCAGAACCACAATGCCGTGATTAAGACGTAACGAAGTGCCAAAGAGCCATAATAAAGCTCTCGAGAAAAGACTATTCCTCTTGAGGTAACCCACCTCGATCGCCGCATCAGGATTAATATCCATCAACCATTGAACGGATCGAATGTCCCGAAGCCAGGCAAAGAAAGAGCCGGTCACTCCAATGAGTGGAGGCGAGGTAAAACTGACAATGAGATCGGGGCGCGGCATCCTCCAAAGTTTAAAAAAAACAGTGAGGTGAAATAGCGCACCGTCAAAAGCGCGGTGGAGAAAACTTCGTTTACCAAAAACAGCGCCACGAACTCGGTAAATTTTGATCCCCCGATACTCTTCGTATTTAGCGTAGTTTTTTTTGCAAGTTTCGTAATCACTTCGATCGGTGAGAACCAAAACCTCATGCCCTCTTTCTTTAAGAAAAAGGGCCAGGTCAGTGACGTGTTGCGATGTGGCTAGTTGATCCGGATAAAACGTCTGATTGAGGAGTAGGATTTTCATCTAAGAAAGAGCAAAGATTTGTTGGAAATTGTTGAACCTATCGCGCTGAAGACTGAAGAATAATCATATCGCGAAGAATGGGCGCAAGCTAAGTGAAGTTTTAGTTTTGCCCAAGTTGACCCTTACTCAAAACCTGATGTCGCAAACGTCGCAACATAAGTATTTGAATTTACTAATAAACTTCTCAGTGGACCTTTTCCCCGTTCTCTCGTAAGACACCAGGATGAAAAAAATCATTTTGACGCTTATGCTAGCCAGCACAGCATTTGCGGTACCGCTAAAGAACTTCCCGTTGGTAAACCAACTGGGGCGCCCCTTTCAGCTCCATGACCTAAAGGGCAACCACGTATTTGTTACCTTTATCTATTCCCGTTGCCCGCTACCTACGATGTGCCCGCTATCCCTAAAGCTCACTAGGCAAGTACTCGCAGCGTGGAAAAAAGATCCCACACTTAAAGGAAAAAAAATCACCGCACTGGCGGTGACCCTAGATCCCGAACACGACACCCCAGCGGTCCTAAAAGCTTACGGCAAACTTTTTGGTATTGTGTCTCCGCACGGAATTCTTGCCACTGGGGATACCAAAGTATTGGGCGAACTCGCCGGCGAATTCAATGTAGTGGGTTTTCCAGAGCAAGGTAGCATTGCCCATAACTCAAAGCACATTCTTCTAGATCCGTCCTTAGAGACAGTGAAGGAATTTAAAGACAATGAGTGGAAGATTAATGAAGTGATCGAGGCAGCAAAAAAAATGCCGACTAAACCCTAGGCCGCTGTTTGAACCGCTGGTGCCGTTATGTGGCTATAGTAAACCTTCAGCAAGATCAGAGAGGGAATAGCCAGCGCAGCGCTCACGGAAAAATAGCCAACCCAGCCTAACCCCACCGCCATGTATCCCGTTGCGGTTCCGGCAATGGTTCTTGTGATCGCCATAATACTCGATAGCAAGGCGTATTGAGTTCCCGCGTACTCTTTTTTGCAGAGGCTGGTGAGGAAGGCGACAAAGGCAGCCGTCCCCATTCCTCCGCAAAGATTTTCAATTCCAATGCAGGCGATCATCAACCCAGGGCTTTTTCCGGCGTTGGCCAGCGATACAAAAACCAAGTTCGAAAACCCCATCAAAACACCAAACCAAAGCAGGGCCCTTCCGATTCCCATCTTAGCTATCAGGCCTCCGCCAAAAAGAGCTCCAAAGATAGTCACAATCATTCCAAAACCTTTATTCACCGTTCCGATCTCAGTTTTTGAAAATCCAAGGTCGATAAGAAAAGGGGTGGTCATTTTTCCTGCAACGGCATCACTCAATTTGTAGAGAATAATAAAAAGGATGATCTGCAACGCCGCTGGCCTGCGAAAAAAATCCAAAAAGGGCTCAACCACCGCCGCCTCAAGAGACCTTGGGGGACGAGAAGGTTGGGTGGGTGCGGGGGAAAGAATAGCCGTAAAAAAGCCAATGCCCATAAGACCTGCCATTAAAAAGTAGACGTGCCGCCAGCTGAAATGGTCCGAAAGGATCAGGGCTACGGCTCCTGCGGTCAGTAAGGCCAGTCGCGCGCCCAATACACCAACCGCCGCACCGGCTCCCATCTCTTCGGGCTTTAAAAGCTCGGCCCGGTAGGCATCGATTACAATGTCTTGACTGGCGCTAAAGAAAGCCGTGAGAACAGCAAAAAAAGCCAGCATCAGAGAGCCATTTTTGGGATCGCACACTCCCATTCCCATAATGCTCAGGAGTAGCGCTGCTTGAAAAAAGACCATCCAACCCGCACGCCTGTGCAAAAAAGGAAGACTGAATCTGTCCAAAAGCGGTGCCCACAGGAACTTCATCGTGTAAGGCAGACCCACTAACGAAAAAATCCCAATGGTCTTGAGATTTACTTTCTCGCTGGCCATCCATGCGTCCAGCGTGCCCATCACAAGTGGCAGGGGTAACCCCGAGGAGAAGCCCAAAAGTAGGGTCGCTGCAATACGACGATTGGAAAAGACCTGGAAGAATGGTTTCACGGTCCTTCTATTCTAACTCAACCGTTTGCGTCTGGCTCAACTTCCAATAAGTGGGCAGCTAATTTTAGACAAAAGCTCGGGCGAAAAGTTATTGTGGTGGGGGGGGTGATGGCACTCCATGCATTTGGAGGTACTCACTTTATGCGGTTTTCGGGAGACGGTTGGATGCCCTGCCCGGTTGTCATGACAATGCTCGCACTGAACTCCCATAAACACCCTCTCAAGTTTCCCCTTACTTTGAAGCTCCGCCAAAGAGGCATGATAGGCTTTTTTCAAAACGGCAAAGGCTTCAGGCTGCTCTCTTGAGTCAATGGGGCCAGCCACCTTGGCGCTAGCAAAAATACTTTCCATCATTTTGTCCACGAACAAATCTCCGGTCGCCGAAGATTCCTGTTTTAGGACAATGGGGTGAGCGATTTTGGCAAAGTTCTTATCCGTTTCAAATCCTAAACTGTGGCAGGTAATGCATTCGCGATCAAAATGCTGATTTTTTCCGTAAAGAACAAGATACGCTGAGGCATGCTTGGTCGACTCCCAAAAAGCCACTTGTTTAGCGTGACAGCCGCGGCAGGTCTCAAAATTGGCCACGTAGGGCTTAGTTTCATTTTTCCCCTTCGGGTCAGGGAGAAACTTTGAACGTTTACTAACGGCGCTCACGTTACGCTGTATGCCCTGGTCTTCTTTTAAGTCTTGGACAACGTTTACTACCTCGTAGCGAATGCCCACTTTTTTCGAAACATGAAAGATCCCCACTTGCTGGCCCAGCGGCAATACCTGCCCCACGATTGTCTCTCCCACAATAAGCGGATTGGCCAATCCATCGATAGAAGCGCCACTTACCCAGAGATCAATCCCTTTGGTTTTAGCCAGCTCCCTATCTACCGTCAGACCGGACTGGGACACGACGACCACATAAACCGCTCCTCTGGCTTTGGCGTCAGCTACAGCGTTTGTTAAAGCTTTTGAGGCACTTGAGACGGTCACCTCGGGAACCTTTTCAAATAAGGCCTCTCCGGAAATTCCCACCACAGCCACTTTGACCCCCTCGTGCTCGGATAGAGCGAAGGCGTCATAAAGCAACCGGCCTTTGAGGTCCCTCAGGTTAGCCGAAAGAAATCGAATCCCCGATAGCCTTTGTAGTTCTTTGAGAGTGGCTATTCCCCCAGCAAAATCCTTAGGACCCGGCGTCAGAAAAGAAACTCCCCAACTACCATAAACTTTCGCCAAAAGACGTGCCTTCGGCTTCTCCGATTCCAGTCTCTCGGGGGAAAGCCCGAGTGAGGGGAAAAAGAGGTCTCCCCCATCCACCCAAAGCCTGTCGGAAGTAGAAAGTTTGCGTAAGGCTAGTGCCGCCGGTAACCGAGCAAGTCCCCCTAACTGGTCTACCGAACATCCACAGGTGGTAAGTTCGCCCTGCCGATCGCTGGTAAAGATCAAGGGAAAGGCGGAAAGTCCCGCTGAAAAAAGAACTAACACTAAAAAAAACGCTGAAATAACAGCGTTGTGACCCAAAAAGGGCACCAATGCGTTGCTGGGGTAAACCTTGCTCATCGCGCTTCGTTCCATTAATCTTTCGAGGTGTTTTTGACTCAAAAAAGACTCCTTAACCTGATTGGCCAAGTCCTGGCAAAAGCATTGCTCTTTAGCCTGCTTTTAATAGTTAGTTGCACACAGGCGCCCCCTGACCCATCGACTCAGATAATTGCGCGCGTTAATAGTGAACCGATCCTGGCGCGGGAATTTCAATTTGTCTTTAATCAACTTAAAGCTGAACAGGACGAAATTTCCCAAAAAAATCCAAAACTCATGGAACAGCTCAAGACTCGAGCTCTCAATGAGATTCTAATACTGAACCTCTTGCGGCAGGAAGCGGCAAAGAAAAATGTCCGAATCGCTCGGGAAGAGGTCGAAGGACGGTTATCGAACTGGAAGGACGGATACCCTCCTGGCGGATTTGAAGAAATGCTGCGAAAGCAAAATACAACGGAAGAGTTTCTAAAAAAACGGATTGAAGATCAACTTCTCGTGGAAAAACTTTCTGAGACCCTCTTTTCCTCAGAAACTCTGGTTTCCGACGAAGAGATTAAGAAGTACTTCAAACTTCATGAACGCGAGTTTTTGACCCCTGAAAAAGCCCACGTGCTACAGATTGTGGTTCCGACTAAAGAAGAAGCGGAAAAAATTCGCCAAGAGATCCTCTCAAATAACATCACGTTTGAGTCGGCCGCTCGTAAGTATTCTCTAAGCCCAGATGCAGTAAAAGGGGGTGATCTTGGCTTCTTTTCCA